>JASFMO010000142.1:0-7706 GCA_050117535.1 Gemmatimonadales bacterium
GCGTATTCGTGGCCGACAGCCAGGTCGAGCGCCTCGATGCGAACATCGAGTCGAGGCATAACCTCTACGAGAACTTGGCGGAGTACGGCTACGATCTGAGGCAAATTCCTTTTGTCATCCAGTACAACAAGCGCGATCTTCCCAGCGTGTCGCCCGTGGAAGAGCTCGAACGGCACCTGAACCCGGACGCCGTACCCTCCTACGAGGGCGTCGCAACGACCGGGCTCGGCGTCTTCGATACATTGAAGGCTGTTGCGAAGCTGGTGATCAAATCCCTCGGCTGAACGGGGGCTTTCTGTGAACCTGCCGAACGGTATTACGGTCGCTCGTATCGTCGCGACGCCGGTGGTGTTCTTCCTGATTTTGGGGGGCGGCTTCGGTCAGCTGATCTTCGTCTTTGTCCTTTTCATCACCGCCGCGGTCTCCGACATCTGGGATGGGTATCTCGCTCGGCGACGCGGCCAGATAACCGACTTCGGCAAACTGCTCGACCCGATCGCCGACAAGCTCTTGGTGGTCGCGACCTTTATCCCCTTCTACATCGTGTCGCTGCGCGAAGGATCGGCTGCGGTCCCCGTCGTTCCGTTTTGGGGCGTGCTGCCCCTCTGGGTGCTGGTCGTCGTGCTCGGCCGCGAGCTACTCATTACCGTATTCCGTGGATTCGCCAGACAGAAGGGCGTGGTCATCGCCGCGGGCAAGGCGGGCAAGTACAAAGCGCTCTGCCAGAACTTGTTCATCGGCAGCGAAATCTTATGGCTCGCCCTCCGTTCTCGGGCGTTAGAGCGCGATTGGGACAGTGCCTTCTGGTCGTTCTGGAAGATCTTCCACGGCTCCTTCGTCGCAATCACTTTGGCGATCGCCGTTGCCCTCACGGCTTACTCGCTTGCCGTGTATCTGTGGCGGTACCGCTCTCTGGTTCGCTCGAGCGGCGGATGATCCGAAAGCTGGAATCCATCGAGATCGTCGCCGTCGGCGATGAACTACTGAGCGGCGCCACGATTGACTCAAACTCGGCTCGGATCGCATTCCAGTTGGCGCCGCTTGGCTTGCGCGTCGTCCGCAAGACGGTTGTCGGCGATGTGATCGCCGGAATCCGCGAGTCGGTGCGGTCGGCGCTGCAGCGGACCGGTGCCGTGATCACGACCGGTGGCCTCGGCCCGACACGTGATGATGTGACCCGAGAGGCGGTCGCGGCGACGTTCGGCCGCGAGCTCGAGTTCCGCGAGGACCTCTGGCAGCGATTGCGCGAGCTTTGGTCGCTGCGCGGTCGGATACCTGAGACCAACCGGAAGCAGGCGCAGGTTCCGGCGGGTGCCGAGGTGTTCCCAAATCCGCGCGGCACGGCTGCGGGACTGGCCCTGGAAGATGAAGCGAAGGGACTTTGTATACTATTGCCGGGTCCTCCCGACGAGATGGCGGCGCTGTTGTCGGCCAGCGTTGTACCATTCCTGGCCAGTCGCGTCAAGCCGGGCGCGCCGCGCCCGCATCGTCGGCTCTTGCGCACGACAGGTATCGCCGAGTCCGCGATCGCCGAGAAGGTGAACGAACAGCTGGATGACCTGGGACTCGACGTGGCCTATCTACCGGAGGTGGATGGCAATGACATCCGCTTGACCGGTTGGGCGGTCGCGGAGAAACAGGTGGCGTCGATTCTCGACGAGGGTGTGCGGCGTTTGCGCGAAATACTGGGTGCGCACGTGTATGGCGAAGGCGAGACGGACCTGGCCGAGGTGGTCGGCCAGCGGCTGCGGGAGCGCGGTCTGAAGGTCGCGCTCGCCGAGAGCTGCACGGCGGGGTTGATCGCGAAGCGGCTGACCGACTACTCGGGCTCGTCCGACTACTTCTGCGGCGGAGTGGTGGCCTACGACGACCGCGCGAAGGTTGACTTGCTGGGCGTGTCGCCGGAGACGATACGGAGGCACGGAGCGGTATCGGAACAGACCGCACGGGAATTGGTCGAGGGCGCGTGTCGCCGGTTTGAATCCGAGGCAGGCATAGCGGTCACAGGAATCGCGGGTCCCACTGGGGGCACGAGTGAGAAGCCGGTGGGAACCGTCTGGTTGGCGGCAAAGTGCGGGGACGCCGTCGTGACGCGGCGGCGTCACTACCCCGGCCCGCGTGATGCTGTGCGTTCACGGGCGGCTCAGGGTGGCCTCGATTTGCTGCGAAGAACTCTCGAGCAGGAGCTGAAGTGAAAGGCGCGCACGGATACCTGCAGGGCTCAGGCGGCATACGCCTGCACTACCGTTGCTGGGAAGTGGTGACGCCGCGAGCTCTGGTCATTGTGATCCATGGAATGGGGGAGCACTCGGGGCGCTATGAGAGGCTGGCTCACGATTTTGCGCGGGCGGGTCTGAGTACCTATGCGCTCGATCACCGCGGCCACGGGCGCTCGGATGGTCGTCGCGGGCACGTTCGCCGCTTTGTCAGCTACGTGCACGATCTGGAGCGGCTTCGCAGGCTGGCCGTCGGAACGGCTGGCGATGGTGTTCCGCTGGTTTTCCTCGGCCACTCACTGGGCGGGCTGATCCTGGCGCGCTATTTACAGGAGTATCCCGGCGTTCCGGCGCGGGGGGCCGTGTTTTCGGCGCCGCTGTTGGGGCTGTCCATGGAGGTGCCGCAGTGGAAGAGCGTGTTGGGGAATATCCTCTATTACGCGGTACCCGCTCTGCCGATGAACACGGGATTGCCACCGGAGTATCTGAGCCATGACCGTGAGATCGTCGAGGCGTATGTGCGCGACCCTCTCGTGCACGACCGGATCACCCCGCGCACCTACGGTGAGATTCAGCGGCAGGTCGAGATAGCGTTTCGGAAGGCGCCGCAACTTCTCTTGCCGGTGTTGTTTCTGATACCGAGCGAAGACAAGATCGTGCGGCCAGACCTGATGCACCAGTTCGCTGTGGCACTCGGAAGGTCAAAGAACGTAAGGGTGGATACCCTCGCGGGTCTCTACCACGAAGTTCTGAACGAGACGGTGCGATCGAGCGTTGTCGCCGATGTGTTGGGGTGGATCGAGCGACGCATCGCGGTGTATTCCCCAACGCCGGACAAGGGGGAACCCGCCGACTAGAGCGGTTCGGGCCAGGAGGGACCGCGGGAGCCGGCGGAAGCGTAGCGTGTGCTGTGGCGACTCGGGTCCGGGGCTTGACGAAGGCAGGAAAAGCTGTGACTCATAAGGCTGTATACCAGCAACGATGAGCGATCCATGGGTTCACGAGGAAAGCGAAAGAAGTTGAAAGAGAGAGAGCAGAACACGGAAGCCGCCGCGGCGCCCGAGACGCGGGCCGCGGCGGAGAGCGAAGAAGGCGAAGTGGCAGCCCCGCATCCGACCGGATCCGATGTGTCAGGGGATACGGCGGGTGACCTGGTTGAGGAGGCGCCGGACGAGGTGGTCGAGGCGCTGCGATCGCAAGTGGAGGAGCTCGAGGATCGGCATCTCAGACTGGTTGCCGAGTTCGACAATTTCCGCAAGCGCACCACCCGTGAGCGCGCTCAACAGGCCGAGCGCGCGCAGGCCGAACTAGTGAAGGGCCTGCTGGAGTCTCTGGATGATCTGGCTCGCGTATCGGAACACGGCTCTGTCGAGCACGAGGCGGGGGCGCTTCTCGAAGGGGTGCAGCTGGTCGAGACCAAGCTGCTGCGTGCTCTGGAGCAGGCGGGCCTGAGGCCGGTCGAGGCGGTTGGACGGCCATTCGATCCGGAGGTGCACGAGGCGCTGCTGACGGTTCCGACGTCAACGCCGGAGCAGGATCACGTCGTATCACAAGAGTTCACGAAGGGATACCTGTTCAAGGACGTGCTACTCAGGCCGTCGCTGGTGGAGGTGCAGCAATATCAGCCGCACGCGGCTGAAACCGGCGAGGAGAGCGAGCAGCGGGAAACCGACGAAGGGGATGACGTGTAGGTAATGCCCGGCGCGACTACCAAGGATTACTACCAAATCCTCGGCGTTTCGGAAGGCGCCGATTCGGATGCGATCAAGAAGGCCTATCGCAAGCTGGCCAAGCAGTACCATCCCGATGCCAATCCCGACAATGCCGGCGCGGCAGAGCGTTTCAAGGAGGTCTCCGAGGCTTATTCTGTCCTGTCCGATGCCGAGAAACGCAGACAGTACGATCGGATGCGCCGGTTCGCTCCGTTCGAGGAGTACGCGGCGGCGCCAGGCGGAGAGCACCGCGGGAAGAGCTTCTCGTTCGATGATCTGGGCGGTATCGGTGACATCTTCAGTTCCATATTCGACTTCGGGCGTGGCCGCAAGCGGCAGGCGGCGCAGAAAGGCCGCGACGTCGAGTTCACGGTAGAGGTTCCGTTTTCGACGGCAGCACGCGGAGGCCAGATCACGGTCAACGTTCCCGTCACCGAGGAATGCGCGACGTGCGACGGGAGTGGAGCGCGACCGGGTACGACGACGACCCGCTGCCCCGAATGCAACGGCACCGGGCACAGGAGCCTCGGGCAGGGAGACTTCGCCATCAATCGTCCGTGCCCGGCCTGTTTTGGACGCGGAGAGATAGCCACCGATCCATGTTCGAGTTGCAATGGGACCGGACAGGTGACGTCGCTGCGCCGTGTAAACCTGACTGTGCCCGCTGGCGCCGAGACGGGCTCGCGCGTACGGATGTCCGGGATGGGCGAGCGAGGCCCGGGCGGTGGGCCGCCGGGTGACCTGATCGTCAAGTTCGAGGTAAAGAAGGACCGATTCTTCCGGCGTCGGGGACTCGACATTTACTGCACAGTTCCCATCAACATCGCGCAGGCGACTCTCGGCTCGAAGCTCAAGGTGAGAACGGTCAGCGGCAAGCGCGTGGTGCTACGTATACCCCCCGGTACCAGCAGCGGCACCAAGTTCAGGCTGCCCAAGATGGGGATCGAGAAGGATGGCCGGCTGGGAGATCAGTACGTTCAAGTAAAGGTCGTCGTGCCAGCGAAGCTGGACGAGAAGAGCCAGCAGTTGATGAAGCAGTTCGCCGACCTCGAGGGCATCAAGTACTAGATCAGCGGCAGATGCCGCCCGCCTGCCAGAATCCGTCCGCCGCCCAACAACTCTTCTCCTCTGTAAATCGCCGCGGATTGACCCGGTGTGACCGCGCGATGTGGCTCGAACAAATTGAGCCTGACCTGCGTGGTATTAACGGCCGCGACTTCGCCGTTCACTTCGCGGCCACGATGTCTGATCTGGACGCTGACCTCGTCGCCCACCGCCGGCGGTTCGGCAAGCCAGTTCGTATGGCCGATGGTGACGATGGTCGCGTCCAACTCGTGCCTGGGCCCGATCACCACCCGCCGATCATCGGGCTCGATTCTCACCACGTACATGGCTTCGGAGAAGCCGCCGGGCAGGCCCCTACGCTGTCCGATGGTGTAGCGGCAATAACCCGAGTGACGCCCAACCTCGGTCCCGTCGCTCGTGACGATCGAGCCCGACTCGAATGCCGGGTGGTCGGCGGGCAGGCGATCGGCGAGGAAGGCGGGGTAGTTTCCGTCGGGAACGAAGCAGATATCGAAGCTCTCCGGTTTCTCGGCCGTCTCGAGCCCCAGCTCGCGGGCGCGGCGCCGAACCTCGCTCTTGGTCAGATCGCCGATGGGCAACTCCAAGCGCTCGAGTACCTCGGCGTCGATGCCCCAAAGGAAGTAAGACTGATCTTTGGAACGGTCGGCGGCGCGCCGGAGTCTTACGCCGCCGTCGCGGCGATCGATCCGCGCATAGTGGCCGGTGGCAATCCTGTCGCAGCCGAGCAGCCGGGCCCGTCGCAATAGGTCGCGGAACTTGGTGTGTGAATTGCAAAGCACGCAGGGGTTCGGGGTGCGCCCTCTGGAATACTCCGCCACAAAATCGTCGATCACATCGCGGGTGAACTCCTCCTCGAGGTCGAAGACGTAGTGCGGAATGCCCAACCGATGGGCTACGGCTCGCGCATCGGCGATCCCTTCAAGTCCACAGCAGGTTTTGGACGATCCGGGAACCTCGCTGTAGCAAAAGGTCTTGATCGTGGCGCCGATCGCCTCATGGCCTCGTTCGCTCAGCAACGCGGCGGCAAGAGAGGAGTCGACGCCGCCACTCATGGCGACGAGCACTCGGTTTTGGCCTCCATTCGACCTCGACATCAGCTCCGACCTGCGAGGGGTCTGTAGATCAGGTCCCGGCCGCGAATCGGCGGACTCGGGCCACGACCTTGGGTAATGTGTTTACCACGTACTCGATGTCCTCGGCCTGGGTTCCCCAGCCGAGGCTGAGACGGATCGTGTTGCGCGCCAAGTCGCCTCCACGGCCCATGGCGGCCAAGACATGTGAGGCCGCTACGCTCCCGGTCGTACAGGCGGATCCCGACGATACGCAGATGCCCTCGAGGTCCAGTGCGGTCAGAGCGCCCTCGAGGTCGAGGTCGGGCACCGACAGGTTGAGCACGTTGGGGAGCCGGGGGGCGTCAGCGCCGTTGACGACGATCTCGGGTAGGGCGACCTGCAAACCGCTCTGAAGCCGGTCTCGCAGGTCGCACAGCCTGGCGGCTTCCTGGTCCAACTCTCCCACGGAAAGCGCGGCGGCCTGGGCGAAGCCCACGATCCCCGCCACGTTCTCCGTGCCCGAGCGCAGCCCGCTCTCCTGACCTCCGCCCAAGACGATCGGGTCGAGCTCCACGCCGCCACGGATCAGCAGTCCGCCGACGCCCTTCGGACCGCCGATCTTATGGGCCGAGAAGGCGAACAGGCCGAGGGAGAGCTTCTCGAGTGCGAGCGGTATCTTCCCGAGCGCTTGAACGGCGTCGGAGAAGAGAACCGCGCCGCGCTCCGCGCAGAGCTCGGCGATGTCTGCGATCGGCTGAACGACGCCGGTCTCGTTGTTGGCCCACATCACCGATAGCAGCGTTGGCCGCCCGTCGCTTGGGACGGTTGCCCTCAAGGCGTCGATATCAATCACGCCGCGACCGTCCACGGGCGCGACGCGAACATCGTACGCCTCTCGCTGAAGGGCCCGCGCCGACGCGGTCACGGCCTTATGCTCGATGCTCGACCGCACGACGCAGCCGGAACGGTGCCGGCGCGCGAAGCCGAGCACGGCCAGGTTGTCGGCCTCGCTCCCCGATCCGGTGAAGACCAGGCCATCCCCGGATGTCGCGCCCAATGACTGGCGCAACTGGCGCCGGCTATTCTCGATGGCAACCTTGGCGGCGCGCCCGTACGAGTGCATGCTGGAGGGGTTGCCGAACTCGGTCTCGAAGAAGGGCGCCATGGCCGCTCGCACCTCGGGCCGAACGGGCGTCGTCGCAGAGTAGTCGAGATAGATTCGCTTGTCTGTCATCGCCGTTGATCTGGAAGTCGGTGGTGTGCGAAAGCCGGGAACCTCGCGAGCTAATACAAGGGCATACAGTACGCCGGACGGGTGCTCCTCAGTACCCAACGGCCGCGAGTTGGCGTTCGAGGCACGAGTGCCGCACCGGGCTGACAACTAGAAGCTACTCACCTCCAGTTGAACGACATCGTCAACTCGTAGAGTCTCGCGGGTGAAGAACGGCTCGCCGTAGGCGACCCGAATCAAGGACCCGTAGTGCGCGTCCTGGATCCGCACTAGATCGTACAACGGCACGGCGGCGGGATACAGCTCGCCTAGGGCCTTGACGTCGTCGAACTGTGATCCGTAGCAGCGAACCGCCTCGAGTTTCCGCTCGAAGACACTGCTGATATCCACTACGAACGTCGGCTTGAGC
>JASFMO010000143.1:0-7685 GCA_050117535.1 Gemmatimonadales bacterium
CGCGCCGTGGTGATGGAAATCGTCGTACCACCAGTCGGCGATCGGCGCTTGAGGCGAAACGGCTTGCAGCGCCGGGTGAGCGTCGATCATGCCCGCCGCCGCATAGAATCCCGGATACGAGATTCCCCACATCCCGATGTTGCCGTTGTGATTCGGCACGTTGGCCAGCAGCCACTCGATGGTGTCGTAGGTGTCCGAGCTTTCATCGATATCCTGCGCCGTCTGCTTGTCGTCGATGTGCGGCGTCATGTTCACGAACTCGCCCTCGGACATGAAACGTCCGCGAACATCCTGCAAGACGAAGATGTAACCTTCCCGCAGGAGCAAATCGTTCGGCCCCAGAGAGTTCGGATAACTGCCTTCGCCGTACGGCGCCACGCTGTAAGGCGTTCGCCGCATGAGCATCGGGTAGCGCCGCGTCGTGTCTCTCGGCGTGTAAACGGCCGTGAAAAGCCTCGCACCATCCCGCACGGGAATCCGATATTCTCGCTTGACGTAATGGTCGCGGATGTATTGAGCGCTCCCGCCGTCACCCGGGTCCGACCGCCCAACGGGTTCACAGGCGACGAATGAGCATGCGGACGCCAGCGCGACTAGGACCGACCCAGCGGCACGATAGCGAGCGACGGCTTTCTTCATCTTCTCTCCCCGCGGCTCTCACAGCCAGTGATGGACGTTTCCCCGATTGACCGCAACGACCCAACAATCTGCCTCCGCTTCAGAACCCAGTGCAACCGGTCGGCGCACTCCCCACAATCGAGCACGAGATCGATCAGCACCGGTCGAGGCTTTGGTCCCCCCGAGCAACGGCCTGGCGACAGAACGTGCCGGCCAGCGCCACATCGTATTACCTTTCCGGTGCCATGTTCGATTTCACCGTACTCGGCGTTGGCCACGTGATCCTCGGCGTCACCCTCACGTTAGACGTCGTCCTCACCAAGCACCGCCCGGTCTCGGCCGTGCTGTGGCTGGCGATCGTCTGGGCGATCCCCTATGGCGGCACCCTCGCCTACCTGAGCTTCGGTATTGATCGGGTTCGCCGGGGAGCCGCTGACCGCGAGATGGCCAAGGTGATCGTTGCCAGGCGGGCGGCTCTTCATCCAACGTTCGAGCGTCTAACGATAGACTACCTCCACATCGACCTCACCGAACTGCACGATTATCCGGCCGCACACATCTTCCGCGCCACCGACGCGGCCGTCCGGCCTAACCTTGTGTATCGAGGCAACCGGGTTCAGTTGCTGGTAGAGGGCGATGAATTCTACCCGGCTCTCTTCGAGGAAGTCGCGAAAGCCCGTTCCTCGGTGCACCTGCAGACGTTCATCATCGGCCAAGATCGGATCAGTCGTGAGCTGCTGGACCTGCTGATCGAGCGCCGGCGCGCCGGTGTGGAGTGCCGCCTTCTGTATGACCGTTTCGGCTCGATGTACGCCCACCTTTTCGGCTTCTTCAAAGGCGCGCGAGCCGCCGGAGTGGAAGCATGTTCGATCTCCCAGGCCAACCCCCTCAAGGGGCGATTTCAGATCAACCTCCGAAATCACCGGAAGATCGCCGTGATCGATGGAGCCGTCGGGTTCGTCGGCGGCATCAACATACACGATGGAAACGTGTCGAAGTACTCGCCTGGCAAGCCGATTCGCGACTACCATGCCAAACTCGAGGGTCCGGCGGTCACCGACCTCCAGTTCCAGTTCGTAGAAGACTGGTACTTCGCCTCTCGGCAACCGCCCGACCGACTGCTGGAAAGCAAGTACTTTCCTGAACTGGAGGCGGTTGGCGACGCGAAGGTGGAGGTCGCGCCCGGCGGTCCGGAACTCAAGGGCCACGGCTTGGCTGATGCGTTCTTCGGCGCGATCGTCGCAGCGGAGAGATCACTCACCATCGTCACCCCGTATTTCGTGCCGGACGAGCCCATTGTACAGGCTATTCGTTACGCTGCCATGCGAGGAGTGAGCGTGCGGCTGGTCCTGCCGAAGAAGAGTAACCACTGGTACACCGGGTTCGCGGCTCGTGCGCTCTACACGCCACTGCTCAGGGCGGGGGTCCGAATATTCGAGCGCAAGCCGCCCTTCATTCACGCTAAGGCCATGTTGGTCGACGGCGTCTACGCGATGATTGGCTCGGCGAACCTCGACTATCGCAGCCTCCACCTCAATTTCGAGACCAACCTCGAGGTCGCTGACCCCGGTTTCGTCAAGGACTTGAGTGAACGCGTGGAAGAGGAAGTCGGGCAGAGTGAGGAGGTGTCCTTGGAGCGCCACGAGTCGCGGCCGCTCCCGCGTCGACTCGCCGAGAATTTCTGCTATCTGTTTCAGCCCATGCTATGACGAGCGTCGGGAAGCGGTCCGGCGGCGTGCACCGCCGGCCGCGACGGACAACGATCCCATACAACTCTACTCTCGGCCCCGGCTGAACCTCGCCGCGTCGACGGCGAGGCCGGCTCTATCGCCCGGGAAACCGGCTACCCGGCGCCGGAAACGCGAAGCGAACTCTGCGGCACGGTCCGTTGTGCTCCTGAGACTTCGTCCGGCGCTCGACGAGTTCCTCGAGCAAGAGAATGTCGACGCCGTTCCTCCCAGACCCTAGGATCGTAACGTGAGCCTCCTCAGCCTTCGGTGCCGGTGATTCCGCGACTTCCCGGTGAATCTTGCCTGTCCACGTATCGAGAAACACCGCGGATCCCTCATCCAGCGGCTTGTAGCGCATGTTGAGCACCACCCCCGCCGCCAACATGAAGCCCAGGAACGTCCAGACTGCAGAGGCTACTTGCCTGAAGGTGAGCATGCTGCCCTCGCTTGGCCTTGGGACCTGGATCGAACTTGCCCGCTTGGGAGGCAGCTTTCCGTCTCCCTGCTGTTTGGACGTCGAACCCCCGGGAAGGGTTGGCTGGCGCGCCCGCCCGGCCTACCTCATCTCAAGCCGGGCGTGCTGGACGGCGGACGGCGATGGCGTGTCGCCTGCTCGTAGGAATACGCGATGGCAATGAGTTGGGGCTCAGACCAGGCGAGGCCGATGATCTGTATGCCGACCGGCAGCGAGTCCCGAACAAAGCCCATCGGGACCGTGATCGCGGGGAAACCGGTGTGCGGCGCGATGTATTGGCTGTTGTCTCCGTGTGGCGTGTTTAGATCACCGATTAGGCGGGGTGGATTGGACCAGGTAGGGTGCACGAGCGCGTCCAGTCTCGAAATATCCATGACGCGCCGCACGCCGTCCTGCAGACGCTGCGCATTGCGACGCGCGCGTTGGCACGCCTCGTTTTCCTCAGCCCCAGCCTCGATGCCGAGAAGATAGTCGAGCGACGACCGGATCGAGGGATGATAGCGGCCCGATTCGACGATCTCCCGCAGGTTCGTCACCGTGGCACCCTCGCCCAGACTGGCCAGATAGGCGTTAATGTCCTGCTTGAAGCGCGGACACCAGCGCTGTCGCAACGGTATCTCGTCCTGCTCGGGGATGTTCGCCGGGTCAACGATAACTGCGCCATTCTGCCGCATCACCTCCAGCGCCGCTTCGAAGCGCTCGAGAATCTCTGGATCGGCCGTCTCGGTGTTGGAGATCTGCCGGACTACGCCGATACGCGCGCCGGTCAGTCCGTCCTCCCGTAGATAGTCGGCGTAGCGCTCGGCCCGTCGACCCTGGCTGGCCGAGGTCACAGGGTCGGCCGGATCGTAACCAGCGATGACGTCCAAGACCGCCACCGCATCGGCCACCGTGCGGGCCATGGGCCCTCCGATGTCCCGGTCCAGGTACAGCGGTACGATCCCGTCACGGCTCGTGAGTCCCATCGTCGACCGGATACCCACCAGCGAGTTGTGGGATGAGGGGCCGCGTATCGAATTTCCCGTGTCCGTGCCCAGTCCCACCGCTCCGAAGCTCGCGGCCACGGCGGCGGCGGTCCCGCCGCTCGAGCCGGCTGGCACCCGATTCAACGCGTATGGGTTGCGTGTGTGACCCGGCAGCGCCGATCCCACGGTCTGGTAAGGCGAGAACGCGAACTCGGCCATGTTCGACTTGGCCAACACGATCGCACCGGCCTCCCGAATTCGGCGCACCTGATACGCGTCATCCGGCGGTATCGACCCCGCCAGTGATGCCGAGCCCGCCGTCGTTGGCAAGTCATGCGTATCGTAGTTGTCCTTGACGATGACGGGAATGCCGTGTAGTGGGCCTATGAATTCGCCGGTCGCCGCGAAGATGCTGTCCAGCTCCTCCGCCCGTCTCATGGCGTTCGGATTGACCGTTATGATCGCGTTGATTGCCGGGCCCCGCTTGTCGTAGGCTTCGATCCGTTCGGCATAGTACTGGACTAGCTCCGTCACGGTTAGCCGTCGTTCCCGCAGCTCCCGGTGGATCTCGGAGATCGTCGCTTCGACCACATCGAATTTCATTTCCCCGGCTTCCCGAGGAGCCTCGGAGACGGCGCACCCCCACGCCAAGCCGAGACTCAGGCCGAGTACCGCGGCCGCGGACGAACGCCACACGCTTCGCTTGCTGGACATGGTCTGCTCCCGCTCTCCGTACCTCGTCGATCCGAGCGCGGTACAATGCGTTCCCGCGCTGTTCTTGTCCAGAACGACTGGCGGTGGGTACCGAAGACGACCCTTCCGACACAACGGCCCTCTGACGCGCCCGGCACGCCGGCACACCCGAAATCGCTTGGCCCGCTCATGCCCAGAGCCTGCAGTCTCCCGCAGCTTTGGGTCGCCCACGCGTCTTCGGGTCAGTCACAGTGACGGGTCCGCTGGGTGACGGGACCTCGAATCCCTTAAAGCTGAACACCATAGTGCTTTGGTTATCAATATCTTACGCCATTTCACCTGACCCGGCACATGACTTGCTAGCTGGATGGATGGGGTCGTGTTTGCGCGACGGCAGCCGGCACCGTCCCGTGCGCGTGGTTGCGATCGCTCCGGCCTCGGGTCGTAGTACGCAGTTTCGCCGCCTTCGCGGCTCAATGCGAGCGTTGCAAGTATGAATCACGGACGAGTTCTCAGACGGGTGGTCCTCACGCTTGGCATCGTCGTCCTCGCCGCTTACCTGCTCGACAAACCCTCTCTGTACTGCATGCATTCCGGGTTCGGGTGCCCGGTGGCCGACCGATTCGGCTATCGCCACGACTGGGTGCTGTGCGTCTTGTCATGCCCGAATACCTGGTATGCCTTCGGCGCCGTGGTACTCTTGGTGCTGATCGTCGAGCGGGCAGCGCGGCCAACCAACACGGACGAGGCGTAGAGACGCCACACCTTACAGCGTCGCGGCGGACAACGTCCAGCGCGATGTCACCCCCTCCGCCGGCCCCTTTGTGCGACCCCGCCATGCCCCGACCTTGTCAGCAAGACCTGACCTGCCGCAGCGGCCATCCTGTCTTCAAGCGAGTTGCGGAATCGCTGTTCAGGCTGTACCTGATGTACTTTGGGCATCCCCAATCTCATAAGGAGGTAGAATGCGATCCCAAGGTGCGTCGATCTCGACAGCCTTCAAGCTCTCGATCGTCCTCATGCTTCTCCTGATACCCTCGACCGGCTATTCGCAGCGGACTGTGAAGCCGGTCCTCCACGGTCGTCACTGGGTGGCCATCACGGGCAAACCGTTGGGCGCGACCGCCGGCGCCATGATGTTCAACAAGGGTGGCAACGCTGTCGACGCCGCCTGCGCGATGCTCGGCGCTACGTCGACAATGTGGGACGTCTTGAGCTGGGGCGGCGAAACGCAGGCGCTCATCTACAACCCCAACAGTCGTAAGGTGATCGGCATCAATGGGCTCGGCGTCGCGCCGACCGGCGCTACGGTCGACTTCTACAAGGAAAAGGGTCACCGCTACCCTCCCGACCTCGGTCCGCTGGCAGCGGTGACGCCGGGTACTCCGGGTGCTCTGATGACCATGCTGGCCGAATACGGCACCCTCAGCCTGGCGGAAGTGCTGGAGCCCGCCATCCAGATGGCGGATGGCTATCCCATCGAGGCCCAGGCCGCCAACTCGATCGAGCGCAACAAGGAGCGGATCAAGCGGTGGAAGTACTCCTCCAAAGTCTATCTACCACACCAAGGCGAGGAGCGCGAAGCGCCCAACGCGGGCGAGATATTCAAGCAGCCGGACTTAGCGGCTACGCTGCGCAAGCTGGTAGAGGCCGAGCGCCAGGCGCTCGACGCCGGCCGCAGCCGCCAGGAAGCGATCTATGCGGCCTACGACCGGTTCTACCGAGGCGACATCGCCGAGGAGTTCGTACGCGGAGCCCGCGAGGAGGGCGCGCTGATCACGACGGAAGACTTGGACAAATGGCAGGTCCACATCGAAGAGCCGGTGATGACGACCTACAAGGGCATTGAGGTCTACAAACTGACCACTTGGGTGCAGGGGCCGGTCCTGCTACAGGCGTTGAACATCCTCGAGAACTTCGACCTCGAGTCGATGGGCTACAACAGCGCCCGCTACATTCATACCCTTTACCAGGCGATGAACCTGGCCTTTGCCGATCGCGACTTCTACTATGGCGACCCGTACTTCCCTCCGGAAGAACCCATCGCCGGCCTCCTCTCGAAGGACTACGCCAAGCAGCGGGCCAAACTCATTGGCTGGGAGAAGAACGACCCGAACATCGGGCCTGGCGACCCTTATCCGTTCCAGGGTGGCAGCAATCCCTACTTGCGGTACTTGGAAGGCTGGCAGACACAATGGCCTCCTGCCACCGACGGGGACATCGAACAGGCAAGGCGCGAGCTAGAGGAGTCTTTCTACCTGGGAACGACGTCCATTCAGGCCGTGGACGAGGAGGGTTGGGTCGTCTCGGTCACGCCAAGCGGCGGCTGGGTGCCCGCCGTGATCGCCGGCAACACAGGAATCGGAATCAGCCAGCGCGCGCAGAGTTTCGTCCTCGACCCGGCCGAGAATCCCTTCAACGTGATCGAGCCCGGCAAGCGACCCCGCGCGACGCTCACGCCAAGCCTGGCCCTCAAGGACGGCAAACCGTTTCTGTCCTTCGCGATCCAAGGCGGCGATACCCAGGACCAGAACAGCCTACAGTTCTTCCTGAACGTCGTCGAGTTCGGCATGAACGTCCAGCAGGCCGCCGAGGCGGCCAACATCAACAGCTATCAGATGCGGAATTCATTCCGGGCTCACGATTCGGCTCCGGGCCGCTTGCTACTCAACGAGGCCGTTCCCGATTGGGTGCGCGCCGAGCTAGCGGCGATGGGTTACGATCTCACATTCAGAGATCTGACTTCGGGACCGATGAACGCCGTCTTCTTCGATTGGGAGAACGGCTCGTTTTGGGGAGGCTCGAGCAACCACGGCGAGGACTACGGAATCGCATGGTAGGTGCGGTGCGCCGATCGCAATTCTGATCGGGTGATTCTGTCAACTCGGCAAAACATGAGAGGGGTGGGCGAGATCTGTCGCCCGCCCCTCCTCCTTTAGCATCACGCCGGCACGTCCTCGTCGTTCTCGAAATCTGATGGGTCGGCCAAGTGTGTCTCCAGCACGACGCGGACGAGCTCGTCGATTTGGTCCAGCCGATCGCACTCCGTTCTCAACTCGAGCAGGCCTTGATGCCAGACGGGATCGATCTCGATGGCCGAGGCGATCTCGAACGAGACATCGCCGCGTGAATCGAAACTTGGAAGCGAGACGGGCTCCGGAAGCGAGCGCAGCAACGTCTTGAAGAGCTCGACCGAGCGTTGCC
>JASFMO010000144.1:0-7683 GCA_050117535.1 Gemmatimonadales bacterium
CGATCAAATCGATGGCTCCTTCCGGGTCCTCCGCATCGTAGCAAAGCAAACGGCCATCCATGATCGGCGTACCGTTGAGCCCACATTGGGCGCCGGCGTAGATGAGCCCACTGTACTGAGGCGTCGTGCCCGTCGTGTTCCCCCCGAGCTGCACATCACCTTCGGCAATGATGAGCAGGTCATCGGGGTGTTCCGACGTAATGATCGGCGTTCCGCCCATGTCGACGGAACCGGTGGCGAGAATGCTGATGGAGAGCGGGCTGCCAGCGGAGCCGACATTGCCGCTCACCTGGACGTTGCCGTGCACGCAATACGTCCCGGGCATCGCGTCCTTACCCTGCACCGTATACAGATCGCTCGACTTGTTGTATTGCCACCCCGACGTTTTTCCGCCCGAGAGGTCGACGGTCACGGGCGGCGTCTCGTCGAGCGTCGTCAGCATCCCGTCCTTCAGTAGGTAATCGGCCCGATCACAGTAGTGAAGCGGATCCAGGTCGGGGATCTCCATCGGTTGCTCGTAGCCGGGAGTGACCTCGACACCCTCGCTCGTGTAAATCTCGTTCTTGGCGAACACATCGCCGGACGCGGTGACGGTCCCGTCTACCGTGGGCTTTCCGCTGACATAGATGTTCTGGTTCGAGTGCACCCCGGCGCAACGCCCGAGTATGTTCGGCGTCCCGGGTATGTACAGGTCGCCGTTCGTCGCGATCGCCGGAAATGCGGGCGCCGACAAGATGATCCTGACCTCGGCCGAGCCGCCATCGGGTGTCTCGCCCCGGCAGACGGCCATCAGGCGGCTGTTCGTGTCGACGAACGGGCTGGCACTGGGGTCGGTGTCGTCGTTGACGAGTCTGACGAAGTATCGCCCCCCGCCCAACGGGACTCCGGTATCTGGCAGCGCGTCAGTCTCGACGAGCCCTGGGAACCCCGCCAGATAGCCATCGTCTTTGGTGTCGACCTTGCCATCCGAACCCGCCAGCAACTGGCCGTACGTGTGAGCGGATAGCGGTCCGCGCACGAGTGCCAAAGCGTGTGTCGCCCCCGCGTCCGCCAGCAGCAGCGCCCGGGTCGCCGAGCGATGGTTGACCGCCGTTCGGAACTCGACCACGCCGATGGCCGCCAGCGCGGCGCCGACGACGGCCAGCATCGCCATCGACAATAGCACGGCGACCAGCGCGAGCCCCGACTCATTCTTCCGAACGCGGCGCGACACGACCTCAACCTCCATTTCTCAATCGAACGTGGCCGGTGAGCGTGCGCACCGAGGCCTTGCCCGCCGGCCCGACGCGGCCACGCACCAGAATCCGAGCGGAAGCGGCTCGCTCGGTCACGCGATCGGGGTCGGTAATCACAACTCCATCGCGGTCGTAGTACTCGAACGCCAGAGAGTCGACGCCGATCAGATAGGGCTGTTCAAGATCAGCGCCGGCGGAGCGCATGAACAGCGTGTCCGCTCGCACGTAGAAGGTCAGGTCCTCGCCTAGATCATCGGTGTCCCCGTCGGCCGGGTTGTAGTCGGCCCGCAAGCGGACATCGTCGAAGCGGCCATCCCCTCTAGGGTCGGGATCGACACCCGCGATCGGGACTCGGTAGGGACTGCTGCCCGCGTTACGCATAAACCGCGTCAGGGCGAGATGGGCGTACCGCACGCTGCCCGCGGTTTGCGCACGCTGCCGGCTCACGACGAACCCTTCTTGCGCTGTGAGCAACGTGCGCACGAGCGGCGACAAAACCAGTCCTAGCACGACGAAGGCGACGATCATGCCAACGATGGTGAACCCAGCTGCGTTTCCGCAGCGAAACCGAGAGGACCGCCTAGTCATGAATCACGTAGGTCCAGAGTTCCGCTCGACCCGTGGCCCGCCCCGCGACAATCTCGGCTCGGACGGTCACTCGGCGCGTCCCGCCGGGCCCCGCCTCCACCCACCAGCGCCGCTTGAAGGCCCGACCGTCGAGAGTGACTGTGTCCCAGTGGTCAGCGGCATCGCTCTCGAGCGATCCGCCCAGCTCGAGTTGATTCGTCTCAGCGAGATCGGTGCCGGCGAGAGCTCTCAGATCCTCGATCTTCATCTCCGCGGCAACCGTCAGTTGCGTGGCTAACTCTGCGCGACCTTCCCAGCGAAATCCGGTCTCGAGGAGAGCGACCGCTCCAAGCACTCCGAAGCTGAATATCGTCATGGAGACGATGAGCTCCACGATGCTGAAGCCGTCTCTCCCTCTCATCACTTCACCACCTCGTGTCCGCCTCCCGCGTACACGCGAACCTCGACCGACTCGCCGAACTTGTTGTAGAGCTCGAACCGATGGGTGACTCCGTCCTGTACGGCGCCCAGCCCGTTGAAGCCGAGCGAGTCGGCGCTCGATTCCGTGAAGCGAATCATTCCGGGCAACTGCCGCGGATAATCCGACGCCCGGTAGTCGCGGTCCGAAGTGCGGACCACGGTCGTGACGTCGTTCGCTTTGATGGCGGAGATTCTCGCGCGCGCCAGATCGGTACTCAGGACGTGCGTCGCTGTGGTGAGTTGGTAGCGTGCTATGACGCGTCGGCTCAGAGGGCCCGCAGTACTGACCGCCGTTGCGATAAGTGTAACCACCACCGCAACGTCGATAAGTGTGTGACCTCTCTTACACCTCAGCAGCTTCATAGATGTTCTCAACAGCCTCCGGCAGACGGCCTCGCGGAATCGGTCGGGTCGCCTCGGCGGGTACATTTTCGGCGTCCTCGGCGGGTGCTTTGTTTTCTTAGTCAGCGAGCTTCGTGCCAGTCCCTATCGGTGGGCCCACGCGACTGTCGACGCGTGCCGTACACCGCCCAAGCCGGCGCTAACCCGAGCGACGAGGTAGAAGACAGCCAGGTCTAGTCATGGATATCGGCCGAGCGTGGACATCATAAACGATTGTCCTCTAATACGTTTGGGCGTCTGACATCGTATCGAAGCAAACATTCGATTCCCGCAACTCACGGGCACGAGCCCGGGGTTGTCAGCGCTCCGAGACAAGCGACTGCCGCTTGGATTGCGACCGATGTTGGATCAAGGCGGCATCACCGTTGCTGCGCTGCGACGGAAGATGCTCGTCAGGCCGAATACAAGATTGGACTCGCTTGAGGCCGATAAGAGAGGCGGCCATCTGCAACGTCGAGTGAAAGAGCCAGCGCTAGCGTGACCGACCGAAGAGAAGACGGTAGGCGATGAGGATGAGGAGCGAGCCCAGAACGGCCAGCCCCAGGGATCGGAGGTCGAAGCCCGTCACTTCGCCCCAACCCATCCGGGTTCCGATGTAGCCTCCGACCACGCCACCGCCGATCCCCAACAGAATCGTGATCAGGCAGCCGCCGGGGTCTTTACCCGGATGGAGGATTTTCGCGATCGCTCCTGCGACGAAGCCCAGAACGATCCAAGAGAGTACACCCATAGTCTCTAAGCTCGATGTTCCCTATGTCCTTCACGCCGGCTCATCCCGCCGTACGGTGGGCCCTGCGGAACGGTTTCAGGCGTTGCTTCCCGTCCCGCGTGCCTAGGCATCAGCGGCAAAGCCCAAGACCAGATCGCTGAAGGCGCCGCTGACGACGGCATCGCGTACTTGTTCGATGTCCGGGGCCAAGACACGGTCGCCGTCGAGCGATTCCACGCGCTCGCGCACTAGCCGGTAACCGGCTGCCACACCTATCCCTGGCGCGAGAGGCTTGAGGAATTCCAGCGCTTGCGCCGCACAGACCAACTCGACCGCCAGAACATACTGTAGGCACTGGACGGCTCGTCTTGCCTTCCGAGCCGCCGCCAAACCCATTGAAACGTGGTCCTCCTTGTTGGCGCTTGTCGTAACCGAGTCAACGCTGGCCGGATGAGACAGAACCCGCATCTCTCCCAAGATATCCACGGCGGCGACTTGTGCGATCATAAATCCCGATTCGACGCCCGGATCCTTGGCCAGGAAGGCCGAGAGTCCGGATAGATCGGGGTTGAGAAGACGCTCGAGGCGCTGCTGACTGATCGAGGCCAGATCGGTGCAGACGATGGTGAGGAAGTCGAGTGCCTCGGCGATCAACTGCGCGTGGAAGTTCCCGGCGCTGACGATCTCGTCGGGGTCGGCGAATACCAGAGGGTTGTCGGTCGAACTGTTGATCTCGACCTCCAAGACTCTGCGCACAAAACCCATCACTTCGCGGGCCGCGCCGTGCACTTGGGGCATGCAGCGGAGCGAGTAGGCATCGTGAACCCGAGGGTCCCCCACCCTGTGCGACTCGCGGATCTCGCTGTCAGCCAAGAGCGCTCGCAGGCGCGCCGCGCTCGTGATCTGGCCGGGGTGCGGTCGGCTCCCGTGAACCCTAGCGTCGAACGGTGTCGGGGTCCCCTTGAGCGCCTCGAGCGACATGGCGCCAGCCAGCTCTGCCGTCTCTAGCGCCGCCTCGGCATCGAGCAAGGCCAGCCCGCCCACGCCCGTCGTGGCCTGCGTTCCGTTAATCAGCGCGAGGCCCTCTTTCTCCCGTAAGCGCACAGGATTCAATCGGGCGCGCTCCAGCGCAGCGGCGGCCGGTCGGGTGCCCGAATTGTCGTGCACCCAGCCTTCTCCCATCAGGCATTGAGCGACATGAGCGAGAGGTGCCAGGTCACCGCTCGCACCCACGGATCCAAACTCGGGGATGACCGGATCGATCCCGTGCTTCAGGCATGCGAGTAGCAACTCGATCACCTCGCGTCGGATGCCGGAGTTACCGCGCGCGAGTGAGTTTGCCCTTAGCAGCATGACAGCACGGCTCACCTCCCTGCCAAGCGGTGCCCCCAGACCGCTCGAGTGACTGCGTATCAGGTTCTCCTGAATCTCCAGGCGCCGGGTTGGGGGGATCAACACCTCCGACAGCCGTCCGAAACCAGTCGTGACGCCATAGATCGGCTCGCCGGCCGCCAGGGACCGTTCGACGACCTGCCTCGAAGCATCGATCGCCCGGCAGGCTTTTGAGGTCAGCTCGACCTCCGTCTCTTCGCCGTGCGCCACCCGGGCGACGTCTTCCAACGTGAGCGTACGACCGTCGATCTGCAGCATGCGAACCTCCGTTCGGCTCAGCTCACCACAGTGTAGAAGTCAGGGATGCGTGGGGTATCGAGCTCCGGCAGACGGCGCGGCAGTTCATACCAAACGCGGTTGATGCGTTCCTCGAGCACGTCCGGCATCTGCATCTGCGTGGCCCGCAGATGATCGGCCAGCTGCTCGGGTTTGCTGGCACCGATAATCGCCGAGCTTACGTTCGGATTCGACAAGACCCAAGCCACCGCGGCGGTGACCAGTGATATACCGTGCTTTGCTGCGACTCGCTTCAACTCCGCCGCCGCCTCAAGGAAGCGGTCGTCCCAATATCGGCGTCGGTAGGTCTCACTGACGCCGGCGAGGGCGAAGCGCGTCCCGGGCGGCGGTTCGGCGCCCGGAACGTACTTCCCGGAGAGCAGCCCGCCCGCGATCGGATTGTAGACCATGGTGCCCAAACCGAAATCCTCTGCGACCGGGAACAGCGACTCCTCGGCCTCGCGCTGGAGGAGGTTATAGCGGGGCTGGATTCCCTCGAAGCCGCGCACGCCCAGACGTTCCGAGGCGATCAGCGCCTTGGCCAGCTCGTGGGATCGCACGTTCGAGACACCGGCGTAGACGATCTTGCCTGACCGCCTCAGGTCCTCGAGAGCGTAGAGCGTTTCTTCCAACGGCACGGTCGCATCCCATCCATGGCACAGATACAGATCCAGGCGATCCGTGCCCAGCCTCCTCAGTGAAGCCTCGCACGCGCGCGTGAGATGGAGACGCGAGTTTCCACGCTGAATCGGCAGCCCACCCGCGGGGAAGTACGCCTTCGTGGCGAGGACGAATTCATCGCGGATGCCTCGCTCGGCGAGCCAGCGCCCCACCAACCGCTCGGTGTCCCCGGCTGTCGCGAGCTTCATTGGCACGGGGTAGCAGTCGGCGGTGTCAAGGAAGCGGATGCCTCCTTCATACGCGGTGTCCAGAATCGTGTAGCTGGCCTTCGCATCCGCCTGACCGCTCAGGGTCATCGTGCCAAGGCAAAGTTCTGTGACCTTGAGGCCGCTATGTCCGAAACTCCTCCAATTCATTTCCAACTCCGATCTCGGCATCAGACGCGGCCGGCTTCAGTTAGGAGTTGTTCCGCCGGTGAGAACGTTCGCGCTCGCATCAGAAGCGTGGCGATCAACGACGTCAACCCCGATGCGGCGTAGATCATCCCCACAACCACAAACTGGTAGATCGCTGCATAGACCGGATCGGCGCCTGCCAGCACCATACCAGCCATCAAGCCGGGAATCCAGACTATGCCCAGGGCGCGGAGTGTATCGATGCGCGCTATCATTCCGGCCCGCACCGCTGCTTGCACGTAGGGCGCCGCGACCTGCGGCGGCGACGCCCCCAACGCCAAACCCGCCTCGATGTAGCCGACGTGCGACTTCAACTCCGAACGGAACCGTTCCAGTGCTAGCGAGTTCGAGTTCATAGCGCTGGCAATCACCATGCTGCCCACGGGTATCAGCGACTCCATTCTGGGATCGATGACGCCCAGCAGCGTCATCAGCACGATCACGACACCCGCTCCTCCAACGATGCCGTAGAACGAGATCGCGAAGGCACCTGAAATGCCCTGTGCACGACGCGCGGCGGTCGCCGCCGCCGCGAGCGTCATCAAGAGCAACACCATGACGCTTGTCCAGGAAGGGCCGCGAAACAACAAGATGAGGACGGAGCCGATCGCCACGATCTGTACGAAGCCGCGGATCAGCGCCACGACCGTCTCGCGCTCTAAGTGAATCTCTTTTTGGCGGGCCAAGAGGACAACGGCTAGAGCCAGGACCACAGTGACGATCGCTTGGGCGATGCCCAGTTGAATCGAGTCGGCCAGTACTCGTACAAGCATCACACAACCTCCAAGACCGGACCCTCGGCCACGACGCGCCCCGCTTCTAGCAGAAGCGCCCGCTTGGCCATACGGGCCGCCTGGGCATGATCATGCGTGACGATAACGCAGGTGAGGTCACGCTGAGCGATGATGCTGCAAATCAGCTCCTCCACACCCAGTTGAGCCGCCTCATCCAGTGCCGAAGTCGGCTCGTCAAGAAGCACGACTTCCGGCTCGTTCGCGAGCGTGCGCGCCAGCGATACCCTCTGTGCTTCACCGCCCGACAGTCGGGCGACGTCACGCTCCCCGTAGCCTTTCAAACCAACGCTGGCGAGCAACTCCCCAGCTCTATCCGGCGACAGAGCCACGCCGCGCGCTTGCGGACCGAAAGCCAGATTGTCGGCCGCGCTGCCCGGGAACAGGAACGGCTGCTGTAGCAACATCCCGACGCGCCGCCTCAACTCACGCGGCGAAATTTCGCGATAGTCTTTTCCCTCGAGAAACACTGTGCCGCGGGTCGGCTCATCGAGGCGGTTGAGCAACCGGAGCAGCGACGACTTGCCACTACCGCTTGGACCGATGATCGCAACGACGTCGCCCTGTTCGACCGAGAAAGAGACATCATCGACCAGCCGTTTCCCATCCACTTCACGCGTCAGATGCTCGGCGCGAAGGAGGATACCGTCGCCGGTCAGATTCGCTCGCTCGGCCTGCCTAAGGTCGTCCGTAGGAGTCATGAATCCTCGCTTCTGCATTCTGCCAGGGTCTTCGGCAGCGAAACTAGCGAAAAC
>JASFMO010000145.1:0-7683 GCA_050117535.1 Gemmatimonadales bacterium
GATGAAGTGATTGCCGACTTGGAACTTCGATATTCGCTGTTCGCTATTCGATATTCGCTAGTCTCCAAACTTCAGCCCTTGCGCCAACGGCAGCTGGGTGCTCCAGTTGACCGTGTTCGTCTGCCGCCGCATGTAAGCCTTCCAGGAGTCCGAGCCCGACTCGCGGCCGCCGCCCGTCTCTTTCTCGCCGCCGAAGGCGCCGCCGATCTCGGCGCCGCTGGTCCCGACGTTCACGTTGGCGATCCCGCAGTCGCTGCCGCGGCTTGATAGGAAGGTCTCCGCCTCGCGTACGCTCTCGGTGAAGATTCCGGACGAGAGCCCTTGCGGCACGCCGTTGTGCAGCGCGATCGCCTCCTCGATCTCGTCCACCGCCTGCGGCGGCGTCGACGAGGGGTTGCCGTAGCCTATGATATACAGGATCGGCGCGAACGTTTCTTCCTGTACGATCTCGTATTCGTTCTTCGCCGCCGCAACGCAGGGTCGCACGTAATGCCCGCCGGGGTAGTCGGGCCCGTCCAGCGGCTCGCCGCCGTAGAGGATTTCCCCTCCCTCTTTCCGTACGCGCTCGATGGCGTTCTGCAGGTCCTCGACCGCGGACCGCGTCACCAGCGGGCCCATGAGAGTGTCCGGGTCGCGCGGATCGCCGATCGGGATCCCCTCGTACGCCTTGACCAGGCGGCTCACCAACTCATCCCTCAGCGACTCGTGGACGATGATTCGCCTCGTGCTGGTGCACCGCTGTCCGGCCGTTCCCACGGCGCCGAACAGAATCGTGCGGATCGCCATGTCCATGTTGGCGCTGGGCGTCACGATGATCGCGTTGTTTCCACCCAGTTCCAGAATGGTGCGGCCCAGCCGCTTGCCCACCACCGAGCCGACCCGGTAGCCCATCTGACAGCTGCCCGTGGCCGAGACCAGCGGGATCCTGCGGTCGTGCAGCAGTCGATCGCCCACCGTCGAGCCCTTGCCGACCACAAGAGAGAAGATGGCCGGGTCGACGTCGTTCTCCTCGGCCACCTGCGCCGCGATCTTGGTGCAGGCGATCGCCGTCAACGGCGTCTGGCTGGACGGCTTCCACAACACGCTGTCCCCGCAGACCGCCGCGATGGCCGTGTTCCAGCTCCACACCGCCACAGGGAAGTTGAACGCCGTGATCACGCCGACGACACCGAGCGGGTGCCACTGCTCGAACATACGATGGTCCGGCCGCTCGGACTGCATGGTCAGGCCGTACAGCTGGCGCGACAGACCGACCGCGAAGTCGCAGATGTCGACCATCTCCTGGACTTCACCTTCGCCCTCCGCGACGATCTTTCCCATCTCCAGGGTGACCAGCTGGCCCAGATCGTCCTTCACCTCGCGCAGTCGATTCCCGAGTTGGCGAACCAGGTCCCCCCGCTTCGGCGCCGGCACGGTCCGCCACTCGAGAAACGCCCGGTGAGCCCGCTCGACGATGCCGTCGTATTCCTCCTCCGTCACCTGCTGCACCGTAGCGATCCGCGAGCCGTCGATGGGGGTGATCACCTCCAGGTCGGGGCCTGAGCCGATCCACGCGCCGCCAAAGCCGCCCGGGTTGACGTCCTCAATGCCGAGTCGCTTCAAGAAATCCGTCGCCTTCGCCATACCGCAACCTGCCTATCTGTGTCGAGTTCCTGAGATGGTTCGGTAACGATTGGGGCCCTTGAACGGGCAACCGGGATTCTACTAAAGAGGAGTCTGCCAGGCCAGCCGGGGCGCACGCGAGCAGGTCACTCCACCGTGCCGGATCTGTGGAGGTAGGCACGCACATCGCCCACGTCGTACCGGCCATTCCCGTTGTTCAGCTGATCGAGGAAGCCCTGCTCCGCCTCGGTCAGCGGGTTCCCGCTGTCCTGGAGAAGCGGTCCCAGCAAGCGCGGCAGCGAGATCGGACCTGTGGATATCAGCAGTCGCGCGCCCCCCGTCCCAAGCTCGACCTCGTAGATGTTCACGCCCGATTCATCGCCCAGTCCGGCGTTCCGTCGGCTCGACGGCTGCGTCAGCGACGTCAGAGCCCCGACCCCAAGGGCGCCGTAGGCATCACCCGGGGCGCCCCGGTCCCCACCCTGCGGGTGGGTCTCGACGAGCGCGCTGTCGCCGTCCGCCTCCAGCAACATCACCTGATAGATCGGCGGGCAATCGGCGCACGGCCGCCACGGTATCGTGTCGTTGACCCGGTGCACTAGCACGCCCGCCGCCGGCAGATCGGCATCGAACCCGATCCGATCGCGATACTCGATCAGCAGCCGCTCCGCGTGGCCGAGCGGCAGCTCGAGAATCCGGCCGCTCGTTTGCACGGCAGGCAACGTGTACTCCGTCAGTTCGGTCGCGCCCAGCTGGTCGATCTGATCCAGCCAGCCGAGCCGCTTCTTCTCCCACGCGCCCATGTGCGTGGGCCGCTTCCAATCGGCCCGCGGCTGATCCACCGCTCCGCAGCCCCAAGCGCCCGCCGCCATCAGCGACCAGCACCCTTCCACCCAGCGGCGCTGTTCGGGCAGCAGGCCATCGACGGGATGATACAGGTCCGGCAATCCGAGCAGGTGGCCCAACTCGTGGGCGATCGTGGTGACGGGCGCGATCTCCGCCCCATTGCAGTCCACGATGCTCTGGATGAAGTAGGGATCGATGCGCACCGGCGTACCGTCCGGTCGCAAGTCGTCCGTCTCGAACGGCTGCCCCGCCGCCGCGCCAATACTCCAGAAATGCGGCCAGATGCCAGGACCACCGCACGACGCCGCCACCTCCAGGAAATAGAACGCGATGGCGTCCACGACCCCGTTATCGTCGCCGCTGTTGGGGATGTTGTCCGGCCCGTCGTTGTCGAACTGCCCGAAATCGACCGTCGGGTCGTTCAGAGCCAGCGCCTCGACCAGATACTCGCCCACCCGGGCGTCGCCGCCCAGACCCCACTGACTGCCGACGACTTCTTCCCGCGTCAGGCTGGTCCGCACCCACGACGTCGCATCCCCAGCGATGTTCAAGCGTCCACCCGAAATCTCGGCGTAGTACTCGCGCAGCGTCCCCTCCGCCGCCGGACCCGTGAAGAGTGCCTGACGCAGAGCCTCCGCCGCGACATGCGGCTCCGGCGAATCGGCGAACAGCGCCGGTACGACGACGAGCGGCAGGTCACCGGCGACCGGCTGGGCCGCGGCGGCGGCGCGCTCGGCACGGCCCACCCAACCACCCCTCAACCAGAGGGCCGTGGGCGGCCGGAGGGAGCGCTCGACGACCGCCGCCGGCACGGGGCGGCCGCTGCGACTGGGCGGCGGCATCTCGACGTACTGCGCAACCGCGAAGCCAGAAGCGTGGACGCCGAGGCCAGCGACGAGCAGCGGGATGCGGCACCACACACCGTTCACGGCCCCGTGCCTCCACGCCGTTCGACCTCGACCTCGTAGTCCGTCAACGAGGCGCGCAACCGGTTATCCCCATCCGCGATCTCAACGATCTCGAGCTGTGGCGGTCGATTCACGTCATCCACGCTCATCGCAAAGCGAATCTCCCCCGCCTCGTCGCGGAGCAGGACGATCCGCGTCAGACCACCCTCCGTCCAGTGGAACGCCTGCAGCCCCTCTTCGACCGCTATCTCCGTGACCCCCTCGTCCGCTGTTTCCAAGACGGCCGCACCCTCGGAACCATTCGGCGATACCAACCTGACATCCAGAACACCGGGCACGGGCTGTGGCTCCGGGGGCGCGTCATCACAGGCCGCCGCTGCGAGAAAGCCGGCGATAGCCAAGGCACACGCCGCCGAGCGATAGCCGCCGCGATCGCGGCCCAGCACGGCCAGCACGGCAGAGATCATCCGTCTCTCCTGACTACCGGTTAGCATAGATGCCTGTCGGTCAGCTTTGGACGCGTGAGATGCACTTCTCCCGCCCGGCGAGCGGGCCCTGAAGCAAGAGGCTTCCGGGCGTCTCTTTATCTGATCTCCGCGTCGGCGGCCTCCTCCGTCGCGAACAGCCCCCCGGTTTGCAACTCAAGAACAATTCGGTCGGCGTCGTAGACGTGATCCAGCGCCGCCCGGATCGCGCGCGCATCCACCATGATATTGCGTCCGCGCTCTGGCAGGTAGATGAAGTCGCGGGAAAGACCCTCAATGTTGCGATCGAAGTTGAGACCGACCAAGTCGAGCTGCGGTGTCACCGCCGGCGATCCGGAGTTGCCGCCATAGGTGTCCGCCGTCGAGATGAAGTTCAGCGGCGTTCCTAGTGACAAGCCCGGCGGAGGCTTCCGCCAGCGCTCGGGCAAATTCCACTCGCTGTCCGACCCGTGCGAATTGTACCGGTCATAGAGCCCAAAGAACGTGGTGTACGGCGGCGCCACGGTTCCATTGTAGTTGTAGCTCAGTACCACGCCGTCGGTTATGCGCGGCGACGATGTCCCATCCGGTGGCACACTCCGGCCGTACACCTCGAACCGGACACGACCCAGATCGCTCTCGAGCTGGCCCTCCTCGCGCGAATGCCGCGCGGAGGCGACCACGTACTCGCTATAGGCCGGCAGCAAGGCCTCAACCAGCCCAATCGCCGGGTCATCCGTCGACAGCTGCCCCGCCGACAACGCCGCCGCGGTGCGTTGCGAGTCGCCGAGGGCCGATGCTTCGAACAGGGCCCGCGCGGTCTCCGATGCCGGCCTGCCCTGCAGGGCCACTCGCGTCACGTCATCGCCGGCGCCCAGGTAGTGCTCGAAGTCGGCGAATCGCGCCTCCAGATAGCCGAGCTCGAGCCGCCGCGGCCAATCGCCGATAGCCCGTAGCCGCGCCTCGATGGCTTCCAAGCTGTCGGAAGGCGCCCCTGCCGACTGTGCAGACAGATACCGATACGCCTCGAACGCGCGGCGCAGAACAGCCGAACCATACCTCGAGCTCGCCAAGCCGTAGAAGGCCCCGAAGCGATCCGAAAGTCGGCGTTTTTCCTCCTGTATGTCCGAGATGCTCGCGAACACGCCGCCGTACCGGGCACGCAGCTCGGCGCTCGCGTTGATCGCCTCCCACAGCTGACGCTCCGCATCCCACTTCTTCGTCATGATCACCGGATCCCGAAGCGCCTCGAGCTGCCCGCTGCGCGCCTTCAGCGAGTTCGACAGCCCGAACATCCGGTTACGGACGTCCAATGCCTCCGCCGCAGCCGGTTCGGCACTCCCGAACTCCTCGAGCGCCGCTAGCCGAGTGTTGTAGTAGCGGATCCGGACCGGCACTTCGACATCGCGTTGATACTCCAGCTGCGCCAGCGTGCGGAGCCTGTTGGTCGAGCCCGGGCTACCGATGACGAAGACGGCATCGCCTTCTTCGACACCGGCCTCGCTCCATCCCATGTGGTGTTCCGCCTGGTACGGTCGCCCGTCGCCGTCGTACACCCTCAAGAAAGCGAAGTCGAGATCGTAGCGTGGATAGGTGAAATTGTCGGCGTCCCCCCCGAAGAACGCCATCTGGAGCTCAGCCGCGACCACCAGTCGCACATCCGTGAAGCGACGGAAGACGTAGGCCGAGTAGCGCCCGCCGTGGTAGAGAGGCACGATCTGGACCCGAATCGAATCACCCGCTCCGGCATACCGCTCCTGCAGGCGCGCCTCGATAGCGGCGAGCGTCTCACGCTCGATCTGCTCACGCTCCACGGCTGATCGCGCTCGGTCAATAGCGCGAAACACCTCGTCGCTCACATCCTCGATCGCAATCAGCTGGTCGGCGTACATCCCCGGATCCCGACGCTCCTCGTCCAACGAACGGGCGACGAAGCCGTCATCCAGCAAGCTTTCGCCATCTCGGGCCACCCGCGAGATCATACCGCGCACACAGTGGTGGTTGGTCGCCACCAGCCCGTTGGGCGATACGAAGGAGGCTGAGCATCCCGGAATGCGCAGCACGGACAGGCGCGCCCGATCGAACCAGCCCGGGTCTGCCTCAAAGCCGTACGTCGCCGTGAAGTACTCGGAGGGCGCGTACTCGAATGTCCACATCTTTCCGAAATCGAAGCTCCCAGCCCGCACCGTATCGAGGTCGACGCGCCCCACCTGGGCGCCGGCCGGGACAACGGTCACACAAAGCGAGACACCCAGCGCCGCCATAAGACCGGCAAACTTGCCGCGGCGGCTCGGACCCTTGCTCACAATCCTCAGTTTCATCCGTACCTGTCCGGTCAGCTATTCTTATGCGGTCGACGTTCTTGCGTCGGCCCTGCCTGCACATACCGCCGGCATTCTATCATCAGGCCAGCCAAACAGCCACCCGATTGGAACTCGATCGATAGGTAGTGACGATAGGTAGTATAGACAGGTGTGTAGAAACGCGACGATAGCCTGTCGCGAGGTTGGGGAATCCACAGCCCTGCGGCTAGCGCTGTTCGCCGGCAGTCATCCTCACCGGGTAGTGGATGTCTCCACGCCGAGACCGTTGTCCTCGCGGCCGAAAAGCGTGAATGAAGGTAGCGGCGACGCGGCGGGCCTCATATCGACTATCGCTGTCCGCACATGCGAAATCCCCAGCACCATCAGGCTTACGACACAACACACAGGGCCCAACAGGCCAGACATCTGCTCGGCCGGCAATCCGGAGCTGTCGTTCATGGCTCCGGTTACGAAGAACGCAACAGCGATCCCCATGAGGCCGAACGCTAGCCGAGAGGCGAGAATGGTCTCTCGATACTTCAGCAGAAGCAGAACTGCCAAAACGCCGCCGAGCGCGACGACCCCTTGTGCAGGATGATCGATGAACGGCAGATGACCCAAAAGCCTCAGATTTCGGCCCAGAATCCCGTGTATCCTCAAGAACTCATCGGCCGCTAGAAAGCTCACTACGAAGGACACATAGAGGAAGAAACGACCCGGTTGCGGGATCGAGCCCCTCTTCATCTTGATGAGCACGACACCGAACAATAGCGACACCACTGCGACGGCGGCCAGGACGACCGCCCGCAACATACCTGTTTCCAGCCCGCGCTCGGGCTCGACAAGCAGCGTAAACAAATCGACGACCCCGACCTTGTAGACCGGGCCCTGCGAGTGCGAGAGGTACTGACCCTTCCCCCAAACGACCCAGCCATCGATGACGCTGAGAAAACCGATAACCGGCGCGATGAGTACAACGCTCAGCGCGATGAACAGGAGAAATAGCTTTCCCCAGGAGCGCGAGAACTCCCTCTTCGACTTCATCTCCTCTTTCTCAGTCCTTCAGCGGCCGACCGCCTCCTCGGCGACCTCGATCGCCTCGGCACCCGTACCCTTTCGCCCTGGATGGCCAGTAAGCCATCGCTGGCGGACTGTTCCACCGATCTCGACGGCCCACCCCGGCTCCGGAGACCGCTGAATCGTACTCCAGCGTTCTGATCGGCCATCCGTCCTCCGATTCCCAGCCAGAGAGGCCGTGCTGGCCACCAAACCGTCAGAGCAATTCGCATGCCGGAACCCGGCTGGCGAGTCGCCCTCCCAAGCGACAGTCACCACCGTGTCGCGGCCAGTCAGACTCCTCGCGTGGCCCGGCCTATCAAGGAATTCAGGCGCACGCGCGCACCCGCTGGCCGAGCGGCCCCGCCGGAACCCATCTCGTGCCGCCTCGGCGGACTACACGTGCAGCGCCCGAGCCACGCCCTCATGCACCGATTCGACGCTCTCTCCGCCAAGGTCCGCGGCCCCCGTTGAACTCGGGACGCCACGAACCACCCGGCCTGG
>JASFMO010000146.1:0-7638 GCA_050117535.1 Gemmatimonadales bacterium
TAGGCGATACCCATGAACGATAGCGCCGTCGCCGTGCCGACCGTCAGATGGAAATGACCCTGCACCCAAGCCGTGTTGTGGACCATGGCGTTCATTCCGAAAGAAGCATTGATGGCTCCCCCGAAACCGCCGATCGCGAAGATCAACATCGACAGCGCCACGCTCGAGAAGGCCGGATTGCCCCAGGGCAGCTCCTCCAGCCAATCGAACCACCCCTTCGCGCCTTTCATGCGGCCGGCCACCTCGAACGATGCCACCACCGTGAACGCCGTCACGAAGCTCGGGAACAGGATCCACATCGTGTTGAACGTGTGCACGCCCTTCCAGAACGCCGATATCCCGGGATCCATGAACTGATGGTGGAAACCGACGGGCGTCGACAGCAGAATGAACAGCACGAACACCAGCCGGGCCAATGGATCGCTGAACAGCTTGCCACCCGCGATCCGCGGCGTCATCGTATACCAGATCACGTACGCCGGCATCAGCCAGAAATACACCAGCGGGTGGCCGAACCACCAGAACAGCATGCGCGCCAGGATCGGGTCCACCTTGTCCACGATCCCCAGCGACCATGGGATCAACAGCAGCACGACCTCGGCCGCCACCCCCACCGTGGCCAGCGCCCAGACGATGATCGTCGCAACCATACCGTGCACCGGCAGCGGCGTTCGCGCGCCTCGATTCTCTCGCTTCCAAGCCAGATAGGTGCGGACGACGACGAAACACCAGCCCCAAGACCCGATGACCAGCAGAGCGGCTCCGATGTAGAAGAGCGGGTGTGCCTTCAGCGGTGGGTAGAACGTGTACAAGACGGTCGCCTTACCCCAGAGAATCGCCCACGCGGTCAGCGCCGTGCCGAGCAGCGCCACCCAGAAGGACCCCCAGGCGAACCTCGGCATCGCGATCCGCCGGCCCAGCGACCGCTCGGTCACCACATACCCCAGACCCATGATGAAGAACGTCGTGAAGACGAGCGCCATCAGGACGCCATGCGCGGTGACCGACAGGTAGTACATCTTCGCCGTTCGCCACGGCAGGTCGAGATCCGCCCGCGACAGCGCCTGCATCAGCGCCATCGCCGCCGCGATCCCGAACGCCGAGATCGCAACCCAGAAGTTCGCCAGTGCCAGTCGCCTCGATTCCATCATCGCCCGCCTCCCGTCCCCGCCGATGCCGGCATGTCCTCGACCAACAACTTCGCCGCCATCACATGATGACCGAGACCGCAGTACTCGTTACAGACGATCAGGTACTCGCCGGCCCGGCTGAACGACGTGGTGAACTGACTGACATAGCCGGGCACGACCATGGTGTTGCCGTTCGTTTGCACGATCTGGAAGCCGTGAATCACGTCCGGGCTGGTGAGGCGGAACGTCACGGGCTTGGCGCGCGGGACGCGAATCTCGTTGGGGAGAAAACCAAACATGAACGCCTGCACCACAACCGTCGCGCTGCCGTCAGGATTGATCGTTACCCCGGGACTGCCGAACTCGTCGTCGGTCCGCACGGTCTCCGGATCGATCGTCTCGATGTGGCTGGGCGGTTGGATCGCCTGCCCGAACGTCGTGAAGGCGATCGACCCGAGGAAGACGACGATGATCCCCAACGCGGCCCAGATCCAGATTTTCTCGTAGAGGTCTACGTGCATAGCGGCCTCACGGAGTTAGCGCCCCACGCGGGACGAAGACGCCGAAGTAGATGACGAGCCAGCCGATGGCGAACAGCAGGCCGTAGACTCCGATGATGGCGAGCGTACCTTTGGGGTGTCCCCCGATGTGCGGGTTCGCCTCGGACGAGGGGTCACGATGTTCCTCGTTCACAGGTTCCTCCCTGAACCGTGGTTGGAAGCAGTCTGCCGACCGACGAAAGGTGAGATTGACAGCAGATTATCAGAAATAACCCTCCTGTCAATGACCCTTCGACCTATTGGAAAGCGGGTTGAGCGGCGGGCGCGACCCGGCGGCGCCGAGCGTGCGAGCACCTTAAACCATTGAACTGTTGAGCTTTAGGGGGTTAGCGCGAAGATAAGCAACTCATGCCTGATGCACCGAAGCGCCTGTCGATTCCAACCAGACACGGCCTACGTATCAACCGATGAAACCGGGCCGGGTCGCCCCTCCATCACGCTGGCCACCGTCGTGCCGCGGAAGAACTCGCAGATCGGATCGCGCAGTTCCTTCCAGCGATGGTGGACGGCGCACGGCTCCTCGTCGTTGCACCTCGGGTTCCCCAGCAGGCAGTCGTCTCTCAGCAGGCTGGGGTCCAGCGCCTCTAGAATGTCCGCCAACAATACCTCCTCGGGAGGCTTGGCCAGCTGGAACCCGCCGCGCGGACCGCGGCCCGAGGTCAGAAGGCCGGCGCGCGCCAGCGTATGCAAGATCTTCGAGAGGTAGTTGCTGGGAACGACCAGGGCCTTGGCCAGGACGTTCGCCCTCACGGGTCCCTCATCCGATTGGCGCGCGATGAAGAGGACTGCGCGCAACGCATATTCGGCAGTTTTCGAGATCAAGGCCGCGCTCTTGGGTTGACGTGAAAATGCTATTTTCATGATCATATCGTGCCGGCCACCGCTCGCGCAACCCCCAGACACCCCGAACCCACCCTGCCCACCGTGCCGCTCTGCCCCTTTGCCGCCCGTCCTTCACCCCACCCGTGTTGGATTGCTGTCGTACCTCCACCGGGGTATTGCTGCACCCCAAACGGGCCAGTACCATGTGTCACGACCGACAAACGCCGGTGCGAGACTCGTGCGCCCAACCGCCGATCCTGATAAATTCCTAGGCCCTATTGGACACTGATGGAGACGTTTGGCAGTCGTTTTAGCGCACGTTTCCTGTTGCGAGGACCGCGAACTCACGGAGGAGAGCGATGCGGGAAGCCGTTGAAAAGCTGTGGCCCGAGCTCGCTTGGATCCAGGACCCGAAGCTGCGCGACCAGGTCGCCGAGACTTGGGTGCGCGCCTTTGAGCTCAGCCCGCTCGAACCGGATGACCTCAATCGGATCCCTTTTACTTTGTTGATACCGGATTGCCCGGCAACCTTCATGGAGCACAAGCGCTGCGTCGTTCACATCGCCCGCCGAGCCGCTGAATCGATGCGTGAGTTTCTGGGTCGGGCGCTGGCCATCGATCTGGACACCGTGATCGCGGGAGCTATCCTGGCCGATGTCGGGAAATTGCTCGAGTACGAGAAGGTCGACGGCGAGGTCCGCCAGAGCGACCGCGGCAAGGCGCTCCGGCATCCGTTCACCGGCGTCGCCCTGGCCATGGCCTGCGGCGTGCCCGACACGGTGTGCCACATCATCGCGGCCCACGCGGCTGAAGGCGATCTCGTGAAGCGCAGCACCGAAGCCTATATCGTCCACCACGCCGACTTCATGAGCTATCTGCCGTTCAAGAACCTTTGAGTGCTGGAAGCGACAGAGTGACGGAAACATGGGTCCCAGACAGGTTTTCGAATAATGAACATCGAATGTCGAACAGCCAATGTCCAGTTTCTGCGATATTCGGTGTTCGATATTCATGATTCGATTCCTCCTCTGGCTAACGGAAGCATTCCGGGAGACTGAATATGACTGAGACGATCACAGCCTTAATGTCCCGCTGGGCCGCCCAATTGGAATACGATCAGATCGGCGAGCGGGCCGTTCACGAGGCGCGTCGCTACCTGCTGGACTCGTTGGGCTGCGCGCTGGGCGGCTACCGGCAGGAGGATGCGCTGCACGCGCTGGCCGTACTGGACGAAATCGCCGGGACGGGCCCCGCCACCATCATCGGAAACGGACGGAAGACCGACGTGGTTTCGGCCGCGCTCGCCAACGCCTTGATGGTGCGCGCCATGGACTACAACGACATCTACTGGCAACAGGACCCCTCGCACCCATCGGACATCATCCCCGCGGCCACCGCCTGCGCCGAGCGTCAGAAGAGCGACGGCAAGGAGTTGATCGTCGGGATCATCTTGGGACACGAGTTCGAGATGCGCCTCTGCGAGGCCGCTTTCCCGGGTATCCGCGAGCGCGGTTGGCATCACGCGACCCTGACCGCCTTCGTGTCGCCCATCGTCGCCGGCCGTATGCTGCGGCTCGATTGGGAGAAGATCCAGCACGCGATCGGTATCTCCGCCTCGCACCATGCCACTCTGGGCGCCGTCACGGCCGGCAAGCTGACGATGATGAAGAACACCGTCGATCCGATGGCCACTCAGGCCGGCGTCATGGCCGCCCTCTTGGCCGAGCAGGGCTACTCCGGGCCCGAGCACGTGATCGACGGTAAGGAAGGACTCGTCCACTGCATGGGGCCCGAATGGAAGTTGGAGGTGTTGACCGAAGGACTAGGGGACTCCTGGCGCATCGAGCGTTGCGGGATGAAGGCCTACCCGACCGAGGCGCTCACCCACGCGCCGATATCCGCTGTGTTGAAGATCATTCTCGAGCACGACCTCGCACCCGACGAAATCGAAACCGTCCACATCCGCTCGCTCGAGCGGGCCGCGGACATCCTGGCGGATCCGACCAAGTACGATCCGCGCAGCAAGGAAACCGCCGATCACAGCCTGCCCTACGTGATCGCCGCAGCGATCGTCGATAGGCAGGTGACGCCAGCTCAATTCGAGATGGACAAGATCATGGACCCCAGGATCCGCGAACAGCTGAACAAGGTGGTAGTCGTCGCGGATCCCGACATCGAGGCGGTCTTCCCCGAGCTTCAGCGGGTCATCGTCTCCATTCGCACGACGGACGAGCGCGAGTTCAAGGAGCAACTCGATTACCCGAAGGGCGACCCGCGCAACCCGCTCACCGACCAGGAGATCGAAGAGAAATTCGACGCTCTCGCCGCTCCGGTGCTCTCCGCCGATGGACGGGCGAAGATCAAGGACGCGGTCTGGAGTCTGGAAAAGCTCGACTCCGTTAGCCAACTGATGGACCTTTGCAAGATCGACGTCGCCTAGATGGCATGACGCTTCGTCCTCGCGCGGGCTTCAGAGATTGATCGATAGACACATGAGGCTGGACTAATATGGGGCAGACAGTCGTCGAAAAGATCACCCAGAACCACATGACCGAAGGGCCCGACCGACCGCTTCGCACCGGCGACGTGGTTTCGCTACGACCGCGCCACGTCATGACACACGACAACACCGCGCCGGTTATGAAGAAGTTTCTCGCTATCGGCGCCACGAAGATCCATGACCCCAAACAGCCGGTCTTCGCCCTCGATCACGACATTCAGAACACGTCCGACGAGAACCTGACCAAGTACGCGAAGATCGAGGCCTTCGCCAAAGAACAGGGCGTCGACTTCTATCCGGCGGGAACCGGTATCGGGCACCAGATCATGGTGTCGCACGGCTATGTGGTCCCCGGGTCGCTGGTGGTGGGCTCCGACTCGCACTCCAACATGTACGGCGCCCTGGCCGCCTGCGGGACCCCCGTCGTTCGCACCGACGCCGCAGCGATCTGGGCGATTGGCGAGTTCTGGTGGCAAATTCCGCGGACCATCCAGGTCGTGCTGAACGGTGAGCTCGCCGATGGGGCGACCGGGAAAGACGTCATCATCACCCTCTGTGGACTCTACAACCAGGGTGAAGTCTTGAACGCCGCCGTCGAGTTCACGGGGCCCGGGATCGCCGCGCTGAGCATGGACGAGCGCTTCGCGATCTCCAACATGACGACCGAGTGGGGAGCGCTCGTGGGCTGGTTCCCGACCGACGAGGTTACCCTCGAGTACCTCAGGAAGCGAAAGACGTTGCTCGCCGCCGCCGGCGTCGAGCGATTCACCGACCAGGACCTCGCGGCGTGGTCGCGCGAACCGCTGCTTCCCGATCTCGACGCCGGCTACGCGGGCCGCATCGAGCTAGATCTGGGCGACGTGGTTCCTCACGTCTCGGGGCCCGACTCGGTTCAGGTCATGCGCTCGCTGGCCGACATCGAGCGCGACAAGGTCGCCATCCACAAGGCATACCTCGTCTCTTGTGTCAACAGCCGACTCGAGGACATCGAGGCGGCCGCAGCGGTCATACGCGGGAAGCAGGTCGCCGACGGCGTCGAGATGTATGTCGCTGCCGCCAGCGCCGAAGTCCAGCGCGACGCCGAGCAGAGCGGCGCCTGGGACGCCCTCGTCGAGGCCGGCGCCCGGCCGCTGCCGCCGGGTTGCGGTCCCTGCATCGGCCTCGGTGTCGGCTTGCTCGAGCCTGGCGAAGTAGGGATCTCCGCCACGAACCGGAACTTCAAGGGCCGTATGGGCTCGCGCGAGGCGCAGGCCTACCTGGCCAGCCCGCAAGTCGTCGCGGCTTCCGCCGTCGCGGGCTACATCACCGGACCCCGCACGTCGGCCGATCGCCGTCCCGAGTACCGCTTCACCGCACTGGAGGCTCCGCCGGCGGCCGACGAGAAGGTCGCGATCCTCGAAGGGTTCCCCGATCGAATCGCAGGCCGCGCGGTCTTCGTCCCGCAAGACAACCTGAACACCGACGGCATCTACGGAAAGGACTACACGTACCGCGAGCTCACCCGCGAGGAGATGGCACGGGTCGTCATGGAGAATTACGACCCGGCTTTCCGCGAAAAGGTGCAACCCGGGGACGTCTTGATCGGTGGCTACAACTTCGGCACCGGCTCCAGTCGCGAGCAGGCCGCCACGGCGTTGCAGGCCGCGGGCATCCCACTCGTGATCGCGGGCAGCTTTTCACAAACCTATCTGCGCAACGCTTTCAACAACGGGTTCGTCTGCATCGAGTGCCCCCAGCTGGTGGAGGCGCTGAAGGCGCATCACGCGGATGCCATCGCGGCGACCCAGCCCACCATTGTTCCCGGCGACCTCATCGAGGTCGATTTCGCGGGCGGTACGATCGCGCTGCGCGGCACGACGTTCCGCTTCCCGGCGCTCGGCTCGGTGCCGCAGTCGCTGGTCGTGGCGGGCGGCATAGAGAATCTGGTGCAGAAGAAGTTGCGTTCGGCCTGAGGCCCGACGTTTTTAGTGAGGACAGTCTACAAGCCAGAGACTAACAACAATGGACAAGAGAGGACCTGTTCAAGATGGCTAAGTACACAGTAGTGAGCATGCCGGGAGATGGCATCGGAAAAGTCGTTCTTCCGGAGGCGGTCCGCGTCCTTGACGCGCTGGGATTCGATGCGGAGTACGTGCATGCCGACATCGGTTGGGACTGCTGGGTCAACGACGGGAACCCGCTTCCCGAGAAGACCGTCGACCTGCTGGCCGAGCACCGACTCGGGCTGTTCGGCGCCATCACTTCGAAGCCGAAAACCCAGGCGGCTGAGGAGATTCGGCCCGAGCTGCGCGACAAGGGGTTCGTTTACTACAGCCCGATCGTCGGGCTGCGCCAACGGTTCGATCTCGACGTCTGCATCCGGCCCTGCCGCTCCTTCCCCGGTAACCCGCTAAACTTCATCCGCCAGACGGCGGACGGGGGCTTCGAGGAACCGAAAGTCGACGCCGTGATCTTCCGCCAGAACACCGAGGGCCTCTACGCCGGCATCGAATGGACCAACCCGCCAGACGTCGTTCGCAACGCCCTGGCCACGCATCCCAAGTTCAAGACTTTCGAGAACGTGCCCAGCGCTGACATCGCGATCTCCACCCGCGTGTTCACTCGCAACGCCTGCCGCCGAATCGTG
>JASFMO010000147.1:0-7635 GCA_050117535.1 Gemmatimonadales bacterium
CCTATTCATCTCGATACACGGCAACTCCATGCCCAAGAAGCCGAGTTCCACGCGCGGGTTCGAGACCTACTTCTTGTCGATTGCCAAGACCGAACAGGCGCGTCGCGTTGCCATGCGCGAGAACGAGGCTCTGAAGTACGAAGGCGATGCGCCGATCGAAGATCTCGACCCCCTGCAGTTCATGCTCACCGACCTACAGTCCGCGGCGAATCTGCAGGAGTCGAGGATCCTGGCCGCCACGATCAACCGAAGCTTGGCGGCCGGTGTCGGCGGCCAAGATCGGGGAGTGAAACAGGGCCCGTTCTTCGTCTTGGTGAACGCCGGGATGCCCGCTGTGCTGGTCGAAGTCGGCTACCTCTCGAACAGCAAGGAAGAGAAGCTGTTGCGCAGTCCCTCCTATCAGGCGAAGATATCGGATGCGTTGGCCGATGCTGTGGTTAACTATCTGGCGGAGTATGGTCGGCGGATCTGGTCTTCGTACAATTCGAGCGGATAGAGTCAGGCTCGCCCACCTTCCGGTTCGCAGGTTCCTCATCGTCGCGGCTGCCGTTTTAGCTACGGCAGGGTGCGTCTATTTCAACGCGCTCTACAATGCGAACCGGCTCTACAACCAAGGTGTCGCTGAAATCGAAGCGGGTCGAGAAGGATCGGGGCGGGCCGCGCTGGGTACCAGCATCGAGAAGGCCGAACGGATTGTCGAGAACAATCCAGGCAGTCGCTGGGCCGACGACGCTCTCCGCCTGATTGCCCGGGCGCGGATTTTCAGAGAAGAGTGGGCCGAGGCCGCTGAGGCGGCTGAGCAACTCGCTCGCTATGCGATGACCCGCGAGGACAGTGTCGAGGTCGCGGGGTTCCGGGGGGTCGCCGAGTTGAATCTCGGCAACACGCAGCTGGCCGACTCGCTTATATCCTTCGCGCTCTCAGGAGAGCCGGAAGACGACACGCGGGCGGAGTTGCTCTGGTACAGAGCTCGAGCGCGAGCCGACTTGGGCAGCGCGCAAGCCGCGGATGATGATTTCCGCCAGGTGACGTTGGCCCGACCGGCTTGGGTTCCGCCGCGGATCGGCCGCGCTCAGCTGCTCGTCGACGGCGAGCGGTTCGAAGAGGCGGCGCGTGAGGTCTCCACGCTGCTAACCTTACCCTTCTCGGAGCGTGAAGAACAGGATGTCGTCGCACTCGTGAACTACGTGGCGGAGAAAAGCCCCGCGACTGCCGTGACGGCACTGGCGGGAATCGACTCGTCCGCCTTTCAACCGAGCAACAAGGCCAGCCTCTTCAAGCTTCGAGGCGATCTGAGCGTTGCCCTCGGCCATGAAAGACAAGGGAGGACCGATTACTGGCGCGCCGTTTCAATCTCCCCGACCTCCCGGTACGCAGCTGAGGCCCAGTTGGCACTGGTGCGTCTCGAACTCCGGTCGATTGCGACGACCGCCCAGTTCGACAGTCTGCGGGCCATACTCGCGCGGGTATCCGAGGAAGCGGGTGGCCGCCGGAGCTTTGCCGTGCGCGACCTCCACGAGCTGTTCATCAAGGTGGGCTTCTGGCTCACGGCTGGCGGCCTCGGCTACCTGCTCGCGGCCGAGACTGCCCGTGACGAGTTCGACGCCCCGCGCCTCGCACGCAGTCTATTCTTGGAGTATGCTGACAGCACTCCCGACGCATTGTGGGCGCCGAAAGCTATCCTGGCGGCGCTCGATCTCACGGCCCTAGATTCCGGGCTCGCTTCGGAGGGTGGACCGAGCGAGCAGGATCTGCGGCGCCGGCTCGAAGAGGACTATGGCGACTCGGCTTACGTCCAAGCGTTCTTCGGCCACGAGGGCGGCCGCTTCTCGTTCGAGGATCTCGAGTTGGGTCTGCGCCGGCAGTTGGACCGGCTCGAGCGGTTGGCCGATCAAGAGGTGCGTAACCGGCGTGCCGCCAACCGGGGATCGACACCGTAACGACTTGGGGCATAGAATGGCCGGGACGCCTGGCCGTGGAGAGGGTTGAGGAGGTGGTAGACGAGCTGTGAGTACAACCAGTAGGATCACGCGGGCTTGGTCACGGGTGTTGAGCAGCGAGCGAATCGCCGAGGACACCTGCTGGCTGGAACTGCAGGCACCCGAGATCGCCGCCACTTCGGCGCCGGGCCAGTTTGTGATGGTGGGCTTCGGCACAGCCGCTTGGGGCACGCCCTTCTTGCCCAGACCGAATAGCGTGGCATGGGTTGGCGACGACCGGATCGGGCTGCTGATTCGCGTCTACGGTCAAGGCTCGCGGCGGCTCGCCACTCTTCGATCCGGCGAGTCGGTGCTGCTTCTCGGCCCACTGGGGACCCACTTCGACTTGGAAGGCGCCCAAGCGGTTCTGTGTGTGGCCGGCGGCGTCGGCCTGGCGCCGTTCCTCTTCCTTCGCGACTGGTCCCGCCGGTCGGGATCGGGCGTGGACGTCCGTCTGCTCTACGGTGAGCGGCATAGCGGGGCGGTGTTCGACCCCGAGAAGATCCAGAGCCTCTCAGGACTCGAGCCCGAGCTTTGGACGGAGGACGGTAGCCTCGGTCGCGAAGGCCGGGTAACCGAAGGCCTCGACCTGCAGGCAGTCGATCTCGTGCTCGCCTGCGGACCGACGCCCATGCTGAAAGAGGTGCGCCGGGCAGCGCTGGACGCCGGTGTCCCGTGCCAGCTGGCGGTGGAGGAGCACATGGCGTGTGGGCTGGGAACCTGCATCGGCTGCGCGATCGAGACGGTCGATCCTGATAGCGGTGAGGAAGGCTATAGCCTGGTCTGTACCGATGGACCTGTGTTCCGAGCGGAGCGGTTGAGATGGTTGACCTGAGCTTGGAGCTGTTCGGCGCCACGTTTCAGAATCCCATTCTGTTGGCGTCCGGCACATGTGGCTACGGAGAGGAGTACGCGGACATCATACCGGTGGACGAGCTCGGTGGGATCGTCACCAAGGCGGTGACGCTCGAGCCACGAGCCGGCAACCCACCCTGCCGCATCTCCGAGACGCCGAGCGGCATGATCAACTCCATCGGGCTCGCCAATGTGGGATTGGAGCGCTTCAAGGCGGAGAAGCTCCCCTGGCTGCGGGACAACCTCAGCACGGCGCAGGTGCTCATCAACGTCGCGGGGTGGAGCATCGATGATTTCGTCGCGGTTGTCAGCGGGCTCGACGATGAGGCCGGCTTCCTGGGCTACGAGATCAACGTTTCCTGCCCCAATGTCGAGGGAGGAACCACCTTCGGCACCGATGAGATGTCGCTGGCACAGCTGGTGAAGGCGCTGCGGAAAGCCACGTCCCGACCGCTCATCGTCAAACTGTCGCCCAACGTGCCAGACATTGGGGTTTTTGCCGAGATCTGCGCCGAGAACGGCGCCGATGGGCTGAGCACGATCAATACTCTGCCCGGCATGTTGATCGATGTTGAGGCCCGCCGCCCTGTGATCGGCAACGTCACCGGTGGAATCAGCGGTCCAGCTATCCGCCCGATGGGAGTCTATGCGACGTGGGTGGCCGCCTCGCGAGTCGAGTTGCCGGTGATTGGGATTGGCGGCATCTGCAACGCCCGCGATGCCATGGAATACCTGCTCGCCGGAGCTTCGCTGGTGCAGATCGGCACGGCCATGTTCGTCGATCCTCACACCGCGCCGCAGGCAATCGCCGAGCTGCGCGACATATGCGCACGTCATGGTGTTGAGAGGCTGACGGAACTGGTGGGAGCCCTGGAGGTCTGAATGCCTGACTCCGAGAAGGACCGAATCATTATCGCCTTGGACGTTGCGACCCGTAAGGCGGCGCTCGACTTGGTCGACGCTCTGGGGAGCGAGGCGACGTTCTTCAAGGTAGGAGCACAGCTGTTCGCCGAGGAAGGGCCGGGCCTACTCGAGGAACTGAGAAAGCGGGACAAGCGTGTCTTCCTCGACCTGAAGTTCCACGACATACCGAATACAGTCGCCGGCGGTGTCCGGGCGGCCATGCGCCATGGCGCCCACATGCTGACGGTCCACGCCTCTGGCGGATCGGCTATGCTAGCCGCGGCACGCGACGCGGCCGGAGACGAGGGTCCCGTCGTTGTAGCAGTGACGCTCCTCACATCCCTCGCTTCGGAAGACGTGGAGCAGGTGTTCGGGCGCCCACCCGCCTCACTGGTGGATGAGGTCGTGCGTCTGGCCGGGCTGGCGGCCGCCGCGGGGCTGCCGGGCGTCGTGGCGTCTCCAACCGAGGTCAAGTCGATCAAGCGCAGCTACGGCGCAAGGCTGAAGGTCGTCACGCCGGGGATCCGGCTAGTGGGTGACGATCCAGCGGACCAAACCCGATACGCCACGCCCGAAGCCGCCGCGAAAGCCGGTGCCGACTTCATAGTCGTGGGCCGCTCGATCACGGGCGCGGCCGAGCCGGATGTCGCGTTCGAGAAGGTCGCGGAGTCGTTCAGGGTCGGTGGCGAGCCGACAGCTTGACCTGTCCGTGGCAGGCGGATAGCGTTGGGATAAGCGCGTCGGGCACCCACTTCTTCCTGACTGCTCGCATGGGACTTCAACTCTATAACACGCTCACACGCCGGCTGGAGGAATTCCACCCACTGCAGGCGGGCCGGGTCACGATGTACACGTGTGGACCGACCGTCTACGACCGCGCCCACATTGGGAACTTCCGTACATTTTTGTGTGAGGATATACTCCGGCGCTACCTGCAGTGGAAGGGCTACACGGTCACGCAAGTCAAGAATCTGACCGACGTCGACGACCGTACAATACGCGCCGCGGTGACGGAGGGCATCACCCTGCGCGAATTGACACAACCGTACATCGACGCCTTCTTCGCCGATAGCGATCGCTTGGGCCTGGAACGCGCCGAATACTACCCACGCGCGACCGACTACGTGCCGCAGATGGTCGCGCTCGTGGAGAAGCTGGTGAACCGTGGCCTCGCCTACACGTCGGAGGGGTCCGTCTACTTCGACATCTCAAAGTTCCCCGGCTACGGGGCGCTGGCACAGCTCGATGCCACGAACTTGTTGTCGGGCGAGCGTGTCTTGGGCGACGAGGAATACGATAAGGAGAACGCCCGCGACTTCGTTCTCTGGAAAGGGGGCGAACGGACCGACGAGGGCAAGGTGGCGGTGTGGGACTCACCGTGGGGGGCGGGACGTCCGGGCTGGCATCTGGAATGCTCGGTCATGGCTGTCGAGCACCTCGGGCAACCTTTCGATATTCATACAGGTGGGATCGATCTGATCTTCCCTCATCACACCAACGAGATCGCCCAGGCGGAGGGTGCGGCAGGGAAGCCCTTCGCGCGCACTTGGCTGCACTCGAAACATGCCCTGCTGGACGGCCGCAGAATGTCGAAGTCGCAGAATCACTACTACACGTTGGATGACCTTGTCGAACTGGGTTACAAACCGTCGGCGATTCGTCGGCTGCTGGTGTCGGGGCACTACCGTATGGAGCTCAACTTCACCCTGGCCGGCTTGGACGACGCGACTCGGTCGGTGAATCGCCTGGTCGACTTCCGGCGGCGGTTGGCCGATGCCCGCTCCGAGGGTGCGGGTGCGGCCAAGACGGAGATTCCCGAGGCGTCGAAGCGGGCGTTGGCCGAGTTCGAACGGGCCATGGACGACGACCTCAACGTCGCCGAGGCGTGGGGCGCGCTTTTCACGTTCGTTCGCGACGCCAACGCCGCCCTGGATGCGGCCGATCAGCGGCTGGCCCCCGCCGAGGCGGATATGGGAATAGAGACGCTCGCCTCGATGGACCGGGTTCTGGGCGTCCTGGCACTGGCTGACCGCGAAGCCGGGGAGATGTCGGACGAGTTGCGGCATTGGGTGGAGGAGCGGCTCGCCGAGCGGGCGCGGGCGCGTGCGAGCCGCGACTACGCCCGGGCGGACGCCATTCGCGACGAGCTGGCGAGCGCCGGAGTAGAGATCGAGGACACCCCGGCGGGGAGTCGTTGGAAGCTAGCCCACAGAGGTTGACACTGCCGTAGGGCAAATCTATACTTCTTGGCTTATTGTAAACGCTGACGTAGCTCAATTGGCAGAGCGGCTGATTTGTAATCAGCAGGTTGCGGGTTCGACTCCCGCCGTCAGCTCCAGACAGCAACAACTGGGCGTGTTGGAGACCGGAGCGAGGCGAGCCGCTGACGAAGCAAAGGCTGCAGAGTCGCCGAAGATCGCCTCTGAGCTTGTGTCCACCGGCCAGGTGAGGCGGGCACCGTTGTGTGTCCGATCCGCTTATGGCCGTCTGGCGGGAAGCTCGAACAGGTCCAGCGATTGAGTCGGCGATGCTGTTTCGAGTCTGGTGGGGTACCCGAGCGGCCAAAGGGAGCAGACTGTAAATCTGCCGGCTAATGCCTACGTAGGTTCGAATCCTACCCCCACCATCTTTTTCGCGCTATTGGTCGCCCGCAACCCGTTACCGGGAGAAACGGGCCGGACGAGATAGACGGAGCGAGGGGAGAATGTCGAAGGCAAAGTTTGAGCGAACGAAGCCGCACGTGAACGTGGGGACGATTGGTCACGTGGACCATGGGAAGACGACGCTGACGGCGGCGATCACGGAGGTGCAGGCGAAGCGGGGGTTGGCGACGTACGTGACGTTTGACCAGATCGACAAGGCGCCGGAGGAGCGGGAGCGAGGGATCACGATTGCGACGGCGCATTTGGAGTATGAGACGGAGAATCGACACTACGCGCACGTGGACTGTCCTGGGCACGCGGACTATGTGAAGAACATGATCACGGGTGCGGCGCAGATGGACGGGGCGGTGCTGGTGGTGAGTGCGGCGGACGGGCCGATGCCGCAGACGCGGGAGCACGTGTTGTTGGCGAGGCAGGTGAACGTGCCGTTCATCGTGGTCTACCTGAACAAGGTGGACATGGTGGACGATCCGGAGTTGTTGGAGTTGGTGGAGTTGGAGGTGCGGGATCTGCTGAACGAGTACGAGTTTCCGGGTGATGATTTGCCGGTGATCAAGGGGAGCGCGTTGAAGGCGCTGGAGAGCGGCGAGCCGGGGGCGGAGGATACGAAGAGCGTCGACGAGCTGTTGGCGGCGCTGGACAGCTACATCCCGCAGCCGGAGCGGGATGTGGAGAAGCCGTTTTTGATGCCGGTGGAGGATGTGTTTTCGATCACGGGTCGTGGGACGGTGGCGACGGGCCGGATCGAGCGGGGGAAGGTGAAGGTGGGCGAGGAGATCGAGATTGTCGGTCTGGGCGCGCACAAGAAGACGGTGGTGACGGGAGTGGAGATGTTCCGCAAGACGCTGGACGAGGGCGTGGCGGGGGACAACGCGGGGGTGTTGTTGCGGGGCACGGAGAAGGACGAGATCGAGCGGGGGATGGTGTTGTCGAAGCCGGGCTCGATCACGCCGCACACGAAGTTTGAGGGTGAGGTGTATGTGCTGACGAAGGACGAGGGGGGTCGGCACACGCCGTTTTTCAGTGGGTATCGGCCGCAGTTCTACTTCCGGACGACGGATGTGACGGGGGATGTGCAGTTGCCGGAGGGAGTGGAGATGGTGATGCCGGGTGACAATGTGACGATGACGATCACGTTGATCACGCAGATAGCGATGGAAGAGGGGCTACGGTTTGCGATCCGCGAGGGTGGACGGACGGTCGGGGCCGGAGTCGTCACGAAGATACTGGAGTAG
>JASFMO010000148.1:0-7612 GCA_050117535.1 Gemmatimonadales bacterium
CCATGCGCCCGAGGTCCGAGCCCAGGTGGGCCGCGGGCGCCCCGTCATCGTTCGACCCAGACGCGATCTCAGCGCCGGCGACATCTTCGCGGGCGTTCCCAAGACGGTCAGCCGACTCGACCCTGCGAACAGCGGCCTTTACCGCATCCAAGGCCGCCCCGGCGCCGAGATCTCGCTCCACTTCACTCTGCCCAGCCAGCTTACGTCGGCCACCGGCACCACCTTGACCATCGAGTTCGCGCCCGGTGACGCCGGGATCGCGGACGTACAAAACCAGCCCGCTTCCGTAGGATTCGATCCGCACACGCCGTTGACAGTCCGACTCGGAACCGACGGGCGTGCCTACGTCTGGCTAGGCGGGACGGTGCAGCCGACGGCGGCACAAGCTCCTGGCTACTACGAGGCCGCCGTCGTGTTGACCGCAGACTACACGGGTAACTAGATGCCGCGATCGTCAATCTTGTCCGTCCGTTCATGGTCACTACTCGGCGCCCTTCTGTTGATCGCGCCCCTGGCCGAAGCGATCGTTGTGGCTCCCCACTATGCCATACTGGATCAGCGCACTCGCTCGGGCGTCATCTATCTACACAACCCCGCGACCGAGGCTGAGGAAGTATCGATCTCCTTCATCTTCGGATATCCGGCCTCGGATTCCGCTGGTAACGTCTCGATCAAGGTGATCGAGCAGCCGGCGTCGGATGATCCTTCGGCCAGGAGCTGGATACGCGCCTATCCGCGGCGGATGGTCGTCGGGCCCGGACAGACGCGTGCGGTCCGCCTCCTGGCGCAGCCGCCGACCGATCTACCCGAAGGCGAGTACTGGGCTCGGGCGGTCGTCCACTCGCGAAGCGCGCAGCCACCCACCGTGACTCCCGACAGCACCGGCGTCCAAGTGGGATTGAATCTCGAGGTGCGGACCGTGGTCCCGGTCAGCTACAGAAACGGAAACGTGAACACCGGCCTCGTCATCACCACCATCGACCACTCGGTTGTGAGCGACTCGCTCGTGGCGAAGGTCGGCCTGCGCCGTACCGGTAACGCCGCCTTCCTGGGAACCTTGCACACCACACTGGTAGATGATACGGCGGCGGTCGTCGCCGAGTCCCATCGACAGATCGCTGTGTATCGCGATCTCTTACGTCGTATCTCCCTTCCGCTGGATGGCTTGCCGACCGGCGAGTACACGCTGCACATCCGACTGGACACCCAGCGCACGGATGTGGAGCCCGAACTCATTCTTCCGGCTCAACCCCTCAAGACCAGCATCGAGGTACGACTCCCATGAGCCGGCGTCCGGTGACCGCCTGAGCCGATGCGCCACCGCGGCCTGCTGCTCGCCCTCTGGTGGCTGCCCTCCAGCAGCGTGCTCGCCGCCTCGATCGATGTCGGGCACGTGCGAAGCGACGAGCCGCAGGAGATCCTCGTCGAGGTCGCCATCGGCTCGCTGGCCCGGCGCACCGTGCTCGCCTTCGAGCACGAAGAGCAGGTCCTGCTTCCCGCCGTGGAATTCTTCGATCTGATCGAGCTTCCCATGGCGGTGGACGACGCCGGTCGTCTGTCGGGCGTGCGTTACCCGGAGGGAGTCCCACTTTTCCTCGACGCGCTGACGCGGACCGCGTCTGCCGGAGACTCGACCTGGAACATCGAGCCCTCCGCTGCAATCTGGCGCGTCGATCGGCTGTACATCGCCGTTCCGGTGCTTTCACAATTGCTCGATGTCCGTTTTCATGTCGACTGGGCGAAGCTGCGAATCACCGTCACGAATCCGGGTCAGCTCCCCATCGCCAGGCGCATACAGCGCGAGCGGGCGCGACACGCTGCCTCTAGTCCGTACGGCCGAACGCCGGACCGGCGCCTCGGTCTCGAGCGACCCGGCTGGGACGGCGCCGTCCTTGATTGGGGCCTCTACTACCCCGGTGGATCGCCCGTGGAACGAACCGCCGTGCGGGCCGGTCTCGGGCTCAACGTGTTGGGGGGCTCGCTCGAGTTCGAGTACCGGGAATTCAATCAGGCCAGCGACCGCACGACCGCCTCCTGGCTCGGGGTCTGGCCCGAGAGACAGTCGATCCGACAATTTGGTCTCGGCGACGTCATCGGCAGCGGGCCACGGCCGGGACGCGTGCGCGGCTTCCTGCTGACTAATAGCCCCTTCGTCCGACCTGCCTCCTTCGATCGCGATCTGCTGAGCGGCGACCTGCCTGCGGGCTGGGAGATTGAGCTGCACCAGAGCGGCCGGCTTGTCGACTACGCAGAGCCGGGACCGGATGGCGCCTACCTGCTGGAGGCACCTCTGGCCTACGGACCCAACCCGCTCGAACTGCGGGCCTACGGCCCGTACGGCCAGATGCAGATCTGGGAACGCACCCTACCGGTCGAGCCCGACCGCCTCCCTGCTGGTGTATTCGAATACGGCCTCGCCGCTGGCCAGTGTCGCAACCGCGTCTGCGAGACGACGGCCAACCTCGATCTACGGTACGGTGTCTCTCGAGCCTTGACGCTCCGCGGTGGCCTCGAGACCTTCGGAAGGGATACGTTTCCCGACCTGTTCCAGCCCTACGCGTCCGCCTCCGGGACCATCGCTTCCCGCTGGATCGTTCGCGGCGAAGCTGTCTGGCGAGGTCTGGTCGGCGGCGATCTCATCTACGCCCCAACACCCGACTTCCGCGTTGGCGTGCGCGCCGCCTGGTTCGACACACACATCTCGGCGCCCGTCTTGACGCCTCGCGACCGCGAGCGCGAGTTTCGCGCATTCGGTTTCTGGCGGCCCGACCGACGCCGGCGGACCCTGTACCTCGAGGCGCTGGTCTTCCGCCTCGACAATGCTCGGTCCCGGTACCTCTTCGCCCGATTGGGCGGCTCCTATCAAGTGGGCATCATCCGTTGGATGGGCGGCGCGCGCCGCGAGGCCACCGAAGCATCGGGTGGCTCGGTGGCCCGCACCATCGTCGATTTGGCCGCCTCCGCCAACCTCCACACCCCGGACGCTCCCGCCCTCGATCGCCTCTTCCTGCGAACAGGAATCGAGATGTCGCGGAGGGGGTTCGAGCGCTTCGAGTGGAGCGCTTCGCGTCCGCTCGTCGGCGCCAACCGACTCGACGCCCGCATCTCTTGGCGACGCGGGACGCGCGAGCCCTTCGTTTCGCTGGGCGTCACCGCGTTCCTACCGGGCGCCCGCACAATCTCGCAATTGAGCCGCACGCCCGAGAGTCGAGTACAGGCCGCCGCCCTTGCGGAGGGATCGGTGATCTGGGATGGACAGATCGGCCGGCTGAACGCCGCGCCCGAACGCTCGCTACGCCGTGGCGGACTGGGCGGCGTGGTCTTTCTGGATGCCAACGGCAATGGCCGCTACGACGGCGCCGACGCCCCCCTCGACAGCGTCCGAGTTCAGGTCGGACCCTACACATTGTACACCGACGAGTACGGACGCTTCGGCATCTGGGATCTCGTTCCCTTCATCGCGACCGATGTCGCTCTGGACTCGATGTCGCTACGCAATCCGCTCTGGACACCGGCCTTCAAGCTCGCCACGGTGGTGGTTGGCCCGAATAGCGTCCGTCATCTCGACATCCCGGTCGTGCCAGCCGCCGAGGTCACGGGCAATGTGATCCTGCGCATGGCCTCGGGTCCGCGGCCGGTGGCAGGGCTGCGCCTCCAGTTTGTGAATCGCCAAGACGGACGTCGCTTCGGGGCAACAACCTTCTCGGACGGTGAGTTCTACTTGCTGGGTCTGCCTCCGGGAGACTACGAGGTGTCGATCCCGGAGGACGCGCGGAGAGCGTTTGGCGTGCGAGCGGCGGACTCGGAACTCCGCTTCAGTGTGACCCTCGCGGATGGCTGGGCCCAAGCTCCTTTCCTAGCGATCGAGCTGGTCCCCGCCTCTTCCCGCCAAGAACCGTAGCCGGGCTATCCTTCCATCCCAGCGGCTCAACTCGAGGTCGCCCGGCCAACCCAGCGCGACCAGAGGCTCACCCATTGCAAGCGCAGTCGCTCCCGCCACGTGGCAGACCGGCTTGTGCCCTTTCCTCGGCCCCGGAAAGAGGCCGTGGCGAACAGGTGACGGTCGATTTCGCTCTGATAGATCGGAGCAACGTGAGCCTTGTACCGTTTGTATTGTGAGATCATACCCATTCCCTCCTCGACTTCGCGGGCCGGAGCCTCTCCCCGCGATCCACCATCGGTCTTGTCATGAGTGGCTGAACTCAGGCTGCCAAGAAGATGAGCGACGCTGATCACGCAGAAGTCAGGTAGCAACCAGTTGGCTATCATGTCGGCCAGTGGCCCAATCATGTCGCTCGGGTCAACGGGATCGCGCCAATCTCACGCGGTGTTCGTCACGAGCCCCGTCCGGCATTTTGTGAAAGATAGGCTACGTTTGTTTCGCCTTTCTTTGGATCACCGAATGCTGCCGAGTACAGATGCCCCCGACGTGACCGGGGTTGGGAAAAAGTTGCACGGCCGTGCAGCGATTACTCACCCAGGATAGCCGGATGCATAGCTGAGAGGGTGCGCAACGGGCAGTATTGCCACAGCAGCAAACGATTATTGGTAATGCAGAACTCGCCGTGGGGGCGGGCACCGGTCTTGCTAACCGTAGTTTACAGCACGAACCGTAACCCGATACGGACAGGGGCCTCTCATTCCAGAGCTCTGCCCAGCTTCCCTCGCCGGTGGTTTCGTGCGTCTCCAGCAACAGGCGTCCGCATAAAGAGCCAACGATACGAGCCGGGCCGCCGACTGCCCGCGATGTCGATCGCAACAGAAGGTTCCTATTTCGGCCAGACCGGCGGAATGAAGAATCCTGGCTCGAGTGACGGACTGGTGGAAGACGCGCAGATGATTCGACCTCGAGTGGGCTTACTCCTGGCGTTTCTCGCAACCTCGATGTTCGTCCCGCACCGCGAGGCGCAAGGACAGTTCGTATCTCCCGGAAAGCTCTCGGCCCCGCACGCAGGGCTGGAGGGCCTGTTGAAGTGCACCCGCTGCCATGAGCTCAAGACGCCGGGCGCGTCCAATGCGAAGTGCTTGGAATGTCACGAACCTCTGAAAGCGCGCTTGGCGGAGGGTCGGGGTTATCACGCGAGCGTCAGCGAGCGAGATTGCGCCAGTTGCCACGAGGAGCACAGGGGTCCGGCCACGCAGATCATCGAGCTAGACACAACGAGCTTCGACCATACCCTTACCGGCTTTGACCTGGCCGCGACACACGCGGAACTGCCCTGTCGAGACTGCCACCAACCCGATTTCATCACGGCATCGGATGTTCGCGCTTACAAAGAGAAGCACGGTTCGCTGGACCGCACGATGCTGGGTCTCGGCACAGGCTGCCTAACTTGCCACGTGCGCGACGATCCCCACATCGATCAGTTCGCCGGCCGCAGTTGCGATGAATGCCACTCGGAGGTCTCGTGGAAGAGCGCCGAGAGATTCGACCACACCGAGACGCAGTACCGACTGACTGGCCGTCATCGCCACACCGAATGCTCGGATTGTCACAGAACGACCCGAACACGGCAAGGCAAGCTGAATGTGCGGTTCAAGCCGCTCGAGTTCTCGACGTGCGAATCGTGTCACGAGGACGAGCACCAGGGCAGATTCGACGGATCCTGTACGCGCTGTCACTCAACGTCGGGTTGGCACAGCGTTCGGCGTAGCGCCGTCGAGGACGACTTCGACCACTCGAATACCGAGTTTCCCCTTGCGGGCAAGCACGCGGATGTCGAGTGCACCATCTGCCACGCCAAGCGGGACACACGTCAGCGGCTCTTCCGCATTTCGATCACATGGGCCACGCGCCGGTTCGCCTATCCGCACCCCGTCGCCGACGTCTGCACCTCTTGCCACCTCGACTATCACCGGAACGCGTTCGAGGCAGCGCCCGGTGGCATCGCTTGCGATAACTGCCACGACGAGGGCGGCTGGACGCCCGGCACATACGACTTCGCGCGTCACAATCGCGATGCGAAGTTCACTCTCGACGGAGCCCACGTTGCGACCCCGTGCATCCAATGCCACAAGCCTCCCGCCGAGGGTGAGGAAGCAAGTCAATTCCGTGTCGCACAAGCCGACTGCGAGTCGTGCCACGAAAATGACGATCCGCACCAAGCGCAGTTCACCGGGCGTGCCTGTGATGACTGTCACGATACGCGTGCTTTCCAGATCGAGGAGTTCGACCATGCCAGCACCCGTTACGAACTCGATGGCGCGCATCAGTACGTGCCTTGCGGCTCATGCCACCTGCGGGAAGTCGGCGTTGGTGGTTCTACGTTCGCCCGCTACAAGCCTTTGGGTACAAAGTGCCAGGACTGCCACACGGGCGAGGTGGATCGTGACTAGGTTGGCATCCCTCGGTATCGCGCTTCTCGTGGCCTGTCCCAGCACCGGTATCGCTCAGCCAGCCAGGGCGGACAACCCGCATGGTTCTCTACAATCCACCACGGATTGCGACGCCTGTCACACTGCCAGCGCCTGGAAGCCGGCAATGGCCAGCCCTGACTTCAACCATAACACGGCGAGCTCGTTCCTCCTCGTGGGCAAGCACGAAGATGCCCGGTGCAAGAGCTGTCACATCGACTTGCGCTTTGACGCCCCGAAGATCGCCGCATCCGATTGCGCGAGCTGTCATGTCGACGTTCACCTCGGCCAGCTATCCAGCGAGTGCGCGAGTTGCCACACCGCGCTCGACTTCGGGAACGTGTCCGCTCTCGGTATCCACTCGCGAACCAGCTTCCCACTATCCGGCTCGCACTTGCAGATCTCGTGTGAGAGTTGTCATACCGACGACCGAGGTGGTGCCTACAGTACTCTGCTGACTGACTGCATCGCGTGCCATCAAGCGGACTACGTCGGCGCGGAGAGTGTCGACCACATCGCCCAGAACTTCCCAACGTCATGCGAGCGTTGTCACAACACTCTCGCCTGGAGCGGCGGCGGCGTATTCGATCACCTCGCTGCCTCACGCGGGTTCGCCTTGACGGGAGCCCACACTTCTCTCGGCTGCGCCCAATGCCACGATCCGGGCAGCAACGCGCTCCTCTTTCCAACTCCGGCCAATCAATACGACTGCATCGCCTGTCATGAGCGCGACTACAACCGCCGACATGGCGACGGCGGGACACCAAGCTCATGCACGAATTGCCATAACGATCAGGCCTGGGAAGACGCGGATTTCGAGCACGTCACCGCCTCCAATGGCTTCGCGCTGCTCGGCGCCCACGGCACGCTCGATTGCATCGTCTGTCACGACCCGGCCACCAATGCTCTGCTCTTCCCACCGCCAGCCGGCCAGGACGATTGCGTCGCCTGTCACCAAGAAAATTACAACCGGCAGCACTCGGGCAGCGGCTTCTCTAGGACCTGCGTCGACTGTCACACGCAGGTGACCTGGACCGGCGCGAGCGTCGATCACGTGACGGCGTCCAACGGCTTCGCGCTGCTCGGCGCCCACGGCACGCTCGATTGCACTATCTGTCACGACCCGGCCACCAATGCCCTGCTCTTCCCGCCGCCAGCCGACCAGAACGATTGCATCGCCTGCCACCAGGACGAATACGACCGGCAGCACTCGGGCAGCGGCTTCTCCTCGACCTGCGTCGACTGCCACACCCAATCC
>JASFMO010000149.1:0-7601 GCA_050117535.1 Gemmatimonadales bacterium
GCTGTGCAGAGATTCAAGATGCTGCTAACCATGATCAGAGATCCCAGGACAGCCGATCCGGATTAGATTTGTAGGTATATGAAGTACGGCGAACGCGGCGCGCGATCGCGCATTTCGAATTGGGCCGGCCGACTATGGCGTTTCCTGTTGGGCCTGATGGTCGTCGGCGGCGCTCCCGGTTGCAGCACTTCCCCGCCGCCGGAGGATGCGGGGGAGTGGGTCGTTCTGATCCACGGACTGGGACGCACCGATCTCTCGATGATTCGACTGGAAGCCGAGTTGAAAGAGCATGGCTATGGTGTCGTCAACGTCAGCTACCCATCGACGCAACACTCGATCGAATTTCTGGCGACGGAGGAGCTGGCTCCGGCGATCGAAAAATGCTGTGCCGGTGGCGGCAAAAAGGTCCACTTCGTCACGCACTCGATGGGCGGCATCGTGCTTCGCTACTATCTGGCCGAGCATGAAATGGAGAATCTGGGGCGCGTGGTGATGTTGAGTCCGCCGAATCAGGGCAGCGAGGTTGCTGATTGGGTGGCGGAGAACGAACTGCTACAGCGGGTATTGGGCCCGTCCGCCGAGCAACTAGGCACCGGACCGGAGAGCGTCCCCAACCAGCTGGGTCCCGCGGACTTCGAGCTTGGGATCATCGCCGGCAATCGTACGCTCAACCCGCTTTTCTCGCGGATGATCCCGGGCGCCGACGATGGGAAGGTCTCTGTCGAGCGGGCGAAGGTCGAGGGGATGAATGACTTCCTCGTGGTGCCGCACAGTCACACCTACATCATGATGAGCGACGACGTGATCTCGCAGGTCGCGCACTTCCTGGCGAACGGTGAATTCAGGCACGAGGCCGAATCAGAACCGGGCGCCGATACTGCGGGGGGCGGCGAAAATGCACCGGAACCGCCGTCCAACTGAGTCCTCGGCCTGAGCTTCGCTGCCGCCATGCCACATCCGTCGGACGCCCGCATTGTGCCGCTCCCCAAGCCGCGCCATACGGGCGTCATGTCGTTGGAGACCGCGCTGTGCGAGCGGAGGTCGGTTCGCGAGTACTCGCGCGACCCGATCTCGCTGTCGGATGTGTCGCAACTCCTCTGGGCGGCGCAGGGCATCACGCACACGGATGGTGGAAGGACCGCTCCCTCGGCCGGTGCCCTCTATCCCCTCGAAATCTACGTGCTCGCCGGCCACGTGACGGGCTTGGGGGGCGGTTTGTATCGCTATCGGATTGGTCGGCACGACCTGGTCGAGATGAGCCGCGAGGACTTGCGCGGCCCGCTGGCCGAGGCGGCGTTGAGTCAACCGCAAGTCGAAGCGGCAGCCGCCGTCATCGCCGTCGCCGGCGTGGTCGAGCGCACCGCGGCGAAGTACGGGCGGAGAGCTCTGCCTTACGTGCACATGGAGGTGGGATGCGTGGCGCAGAGCATCCACCTGCAAGCCGCGGCACTTCGGTTGGGCACCGTATTCATCGGTGCCTTCCGGGACAAGCAGGTCAAGCGACTGCTCGGCATGCCCGCCTCGGAAACCCCTCTAGCGTTGTTCCCCGTAGGCCGACTGGGCTGAAGTCGATCCGCGGTCCGTCGCCGCCTAGCCACAAAAGCCCGCCGACCGGCTGCGGGTCGCGAGCCGGCCGGCGATGCTGGCCGCAAAAAGCGGTCACTTTGATGCGGTCTTAGGCAGTGGCGGCTTTTGCTCGACAGGAATCGGGGACTCGTAGGGCTTGCCCTCCGTCTCTTCGTCGAAGAACGCCTTCGCCCGTTCCAGCAGCGTCGGATCGGTCAGCATGTCGACGCCCGTCAGCGCCATAACCTTTGCCGCGACCTCGGCCGCCGCGACGGACCCCTCAGTTCCGTGCGATGCCGCCGTCGCCCAGCTGTGCCACGGAATGTCAGCCGCCGCCGACGTCACGCTGACGCTGACCGTCGGCGCGATGTAGGAGACCTCGGCGACGTCGGTAGACCCGCCGCTCACCGGTTCCGGCTCGTCGGCCAGGGGTTTGATCTCCGTGTTCAGGCCCTTCTCCTCTAGCTCCAGCGACTGCTGCAACTGCTTGGCGAATTCCTGGTACTCCTCGCTGAACTGTGGGGCGCCGACAAGCTCGAGGTTGGCCTGCATCGCCTCTTGCAGCGGGCGGTTGAGCAGCGTCTCGTGCACGCCCGTGATGAGGGTGACCTCATGCGTTGTGCGGGTCGCCATCGCCGCGCCCTCGGCGATCTTGAGGATCCAGTTGTAGTATTCGTCCACCGTCTCGCGGTCCGCCTCGCGGACGTAGTACCAGACCTTGGCGTACTCGGGCACCACGTTGGGGGCGTCGCCGGCGGACGGGATCACGTAATGGATACGGGCGGTGGGCCGGATGTGCTCCCGCATCATGTTCACGCCGTAGTTCATCACCTCAACGGCGTCCAGTGCGCTTCGACCGTTCCAGGGGTCGCCCGCTCCGTGCGCCGCCTGCCCGTGGAACTCGACGGTGAAGTTGTTCAGGGCCCGACCCGGTTGGTTGCGGACCTGCGTCTCGAGGCTCGGATGCCAGTCGAGCACACCGTCTAGGCCGTTGAAGACGCCGGCCTTGGCCATGTAGACCTTGCCGACGACGGTTTCCTCCGCCGGCGAGCCGAAAAGCTTGACGGTGCCGGCGAGTCCATGCGTATCCATGGCTCGCTTGAGCGCGATCGCGGCGCCAACGGAGCCCGCCCCGAACAGATTGTGACCGCAACCCTGTCCGCTGGTCACGCCATCGGAACGCGGTTGCCTGTGCGGCACGGGATCGTTTCCGATGCCGGGCAACGCGTCGTACTCGGCCAGGACCCCGATGACCGGTGCGCCGCTCCCCCAAGTAGCGACGAAGGCGGTGGGCATGTCGGCGACGCCGCGTTGGACTCTGAACCCCTCGCCCTCCAGAACGCCGATGAGGAATTCGGCCGACTGTGCCTCCATCAAGGCGATCTCCGAGTAGTCCCATAGCTTCATGGCCATGAGGTGAATCTCGGCGGAGATCTGATCGACCGCGTCGAGCGCCGACTGCTTCTCGGGGGAAAGCGACTGGGCGGATACAGGACCGCAGACGATGAGCGTCAGAGCGGTCAGCCGCGCGAACCGGAGCATGAGCCGTGGGACCATGAGACAAACCTCTACCATCGGGTCGGACTTGGACGATTGCGAGAAGCGGAATAGTGATCAAGCCACCCGCATAAGGCAAGCCGGACTCGGCGCGGGGGACGGCGTCGCCCGGTCGGCGCGATCCGTACGAGAGATGTCGTCGAGAAGGGGATTTAGCGCAGGAGGCTTGCACAACGGGGGCCATGGCCCAATGCTTCGCTTCACCCCGACCCGGTTCCACCAGGAAATGAGAGCCAGATGACCCACGCCAGTGCTAGAGTTGCTGGGCTGCTGCTTTGCGTCTTGGCCAGTGGCCTCAATTCGGTCCCGACTTGCGCTCAGAACGTCAAATCGCCGGTCGAGTTGTTGACCCGTCCGGAGCGCAGCGACTTCCGTGAGACGAGCACGTATTCCGATGTCATGTCTTTCGTCGAGCGGGCCGTCGCAATCTCGCCGAGACTTCACCTGACGACGCTCGGCTATTCGATGGAGGGTCGGGCGCTTCCCGTCGTCGTCGCCGGCGACATCGAGGAGGCGACTCCCGAAGCCGTGCACGTTTCGGGAAAGGTGCGGCTATACATTCAGGCGAACATCCACGCGGGCGAAGTGTGCGGCAAAGAAGCGATGTTGATGCTTCTGCGCGCGCTCGCCGAGGGAGAGCACGCCGAGTGGTTCGACTCGCTGATCGTGTTCATCGCGCCGACCTACAATGCGGACGGGAACGAGCGAATACGTCTCACGAACCGACGCTACCAGCACGGCCCCGTTGCCGGGATGGGGCAGCGAGCGAACGCGCAGGGACTGGACCTCAACCGCGACAACGTGAAGCTCGAGACACCAGAGGCCCACTCGCTGGTATCGTTTTGGAAACGATACGACCCGCACGTCATCATGGACCTGCACACCACGAACGGTACACGGCACGCGTATCGGTTGACCTACGCACCGCCGCTGCACCCGGTCACCGATGCGGGGATCACCGAATTGCTCCGCGAGCGGATGCTGCCGGAGGTCACCCGCGCGCTCAAGGCCGAGTACGACTGGGACTACTACTACTACGGCAACCTGCCGTGGCGCGGTATGGACGCCGAGCGCGGCTGGTACACGTTTGGCCACGAGCCGCGCTACCTCACCAATTATGTGGGGCTGCGGAACCGCATCGGGATTCTCAGCGAGGCGTATTCATACTCCACATTCGAGGAGCGCATCTTGGCCACCTTGCGGTTCGTGGAGGAGATCGCCGAGTACACCTACCGGAACGCGTCGACGATCCAGGCGGCAATCGCGCGGGCCGACGAGGCAAGCATAGTCGGGGATGAACTGGCGCTAAGAGCCACGTTCGAGCGTTCTCCGGCTCCGGTGGAGATCCTGATGGGCGAAGTGGTGGAGGAACGCAATCCGTATTCGGGAGAGCCGATGTTGCGCCGGCTGGATGTGCGGCGACCCGAGATGATGCCGGAGTTCGGGACCTTCCAGGCCACCGAGAGCGAGCGGGCTCCTGTGGCGTATGTGGTCCCGTCCGAGCTGGGCGCTGTACTCGAGGCGCTGTACGATCATGGGGTCGAGTGGCGGCGCCTAGAGGAACCGAGAACGATGGCGGTCGAGCGCTTCGTGATCGATTCGACAACCGTTTCAGAGCGGGAATACCAGGGACATCGCCAGCGCACTGTCTACGGGTCGTATGAGTCGGTGCCGCTAGACGTCCCGGCCGGTGCCGCCGTCGTGCCGCTCGACCAGCCGCTCGGTCGTCTTGCCTTTCTGTTGCTCGAGCCGCGCTCCGATGACGGGTTGCTGAACTGGAACTTCTTGGACGACGCGATCGAGGAGGGAGCCTACTATCCGATAGTGCGCACGCACTCGCGTTGAAGCCGGCCTCACTCGAGCGCTAACGAATGGAACATCGGGGTCGGATTCAGTCCGGCCCGATTCAACACAACCGCCGCTAGTGCGCCATGACCCAGTCCCAATGATCCGATGCGCGGCGGACGACCCGAGCCACGTCCTCCTCCAGCAGCGTGCCACTCTCGACCAGCGAGCGGGCGGCACGCTCGGCGATCTCTAGGTAGGCCTGTTTGTTCGAATAGAGGCTCTCGATGCTGGGGCGCGGGTCGCCCGCCGCCTCGCGCGCCATTTCTGTCACGGGCAGCGGAATGTACGTACCGCGGAAGTCGATCAGCTCCTCGGTCCCGCCCGCGAAACCGGTGCGCAGGTTCCACGGCGTGTAGGTGGCCAGCGGTGCGAGGATCTCCACCGACTCGACGCCGCCCAGCTCGTTGCCGAACATGTCAACCTGTGGCACGAGCGTTGGGACCGCCGGGCCTAGCTTGGGCGGCTGAAAGTCGATGATGCCCTCGGGCCAGCGGGGCCCATAGTCGACGCGGTAGGCCTCGTGGGCAACGCCCGGAAAATCCACTCCGGGGACGGCCGGGAAGTTGACTTCGTCGCGACGCACCAGGGTCCCGGCATCGATTCGCGGGTAGGCGCTCGCGGGTGGCTCAGCCCCGTCTCGCACCCATTCGACCATTCGTGACAGCAACGCGCGCATCGTGACGAGGAAGTTCAGGGGGTTGCCGCGATAGGCGTCGGCGTTGGGCAACGCACTCTGAGCGGGTGGAGGAAACTGTCCGACAAAATGTTGGCCGCTGGCCAGATGGTAGAAGCGTTCGTTGGGGAAGAGCTCGATGTCGCTGCGCGCGTCTACCGAGGTCGTTACCAAGCCGGCGGCGCGGCCCCAGTATTCGTAGCCCGCATTCGTGTAGAATACATACGGCAGATTGGAATCATCGTGCTGGTGCGCGAACAGGCCATCGGTGTCCCCGGTCAAGGGATCGGTTTGGGTCCGACTGCTGAAGGGGAAGATATCGGTGGGGTAGAAGAACGCCGAGTAGCGGTGAGCGTCGCGCGACGGCTGCGCGAAGCGGTGGTTGAAGCTACCGCGACCGGCCCCGGCCGTGTGAATCATCAGGCCATCGAAAGCTTTGCGACCCTGCTCATCGGTATTGAAGCCCTGGTATAGGAAGTGTCTCAAGAATCGCCCGGTCTGTGATATACCGATGGCGATTCCCCGACGCACGGGAAACGGGCTGGACGGGTCATGTTTGGCGTACGCGATCATGTCGCGGATGGCGGCTAGGCCCAGGCCGACGACCTTGGGGTCCCGCGCTCGGTACACCAGCTCGTAGATCTTTCCGACCTGGAAGCCCGACTCCATGAACACGTGCGTGGCGTCCTCGGCCACCGTGTCGCCGACCTCGCGCGCGAACTGCCAATCCTCGCGCGGGACGACGCGCCGTGGTGCCAAACGGCCGTCGCGCACGGTGAGCACGTTGTCCGGGTGCCGGCGGTCGGTGACGGGATAGGCCACGTGATTGCGGTGACCGATGTGGAGTGTCCGGGTCGGCCGGTCGACCACCCAGTCGGCGCGCACGAGACCCTCCAGCGGCTGGCCATCTTCTCCGGTGGCGACGGGCACGTGGAGGCGGAGCAACCCTTCCCGCAAGGGCACGTCGTGCTGCCATCCGACCCAGATGACCGTCAGACCCAGTCGCATCAGCAGCCCGTCGCCGAAATGCTCGGGGTCGACGGGGTCGAGACTGCGGGCCGCGCCGTTGAAGTAGGAGAGGGATGCTTTGCCGCCTCGGTTGCTGACTTCGAGGAGGGCCACGCCGCCGCCAGGCACAATCCGCTTTGGCCTCAGCACGACGAAGTTCGCCCACGCCTCGACGAATCCCGCCGCGTTGCGCGGCGCCTTGTCCAGGTCGACGATCCGGGTGTTCATCGGGTTGGCGGGATCGAAGGCGAAGTAGACCTTGCCGACGAGCTTCTCGTAGGGGCCGAACGGCCCGAAGTCGCGTCCGTCAAGGATGTCTTCCCGACTGACGATCTCGATGCGAACGACCTCTGCGCTCGCTGTCGCCGGACCAACGATTGCCGAAACGGCAAGTAAGGGTGTCAGTATCCGCGCTCTCATTCCGTTCTCCTGGCAAGTGGGCAGTCCGGCAAAGATCGGCGCGGCGCGAGCGGTCAGCAAGTCGGCCTCCGAACCGCGGCCTCCCATACCGCCGGTTCCATCGCGTTCGGCCCTGTTCGACCCAACATCCGGCCACAGCGGCGGATCCGCCTTGGCGAATCGATGGTTGGGACGGTAAGCTGTAGAGGATTCAGCGCCTTGTAGGAGCGACCGTATGATCTATCGCCTGCTCGCGGATCTCGTCGTTCTCGTGCATCTGGCCTTCGTTGTCTTCGCGGTGGCGGGGGCTGTGCTCGTGCTGCGCTGGCGGTGGGTGCTGTGGCTGCACCTACCGGCGGTCGTCTGGGCCGCGCTGATCGAGTTCGCAGGGTGGATCTGCCCGCTCACGCCGCTCGAGAATCGACTCCGCATCCTGAGCGGCGGCGCCGGGTATCGCGGCGGTTTCATCGAACACTACCTGCTTCCGATTCTCTATCCCAGCGGCCTGACGAGGGGCGTGCAAGTGATGCTCGGAAGCTTCGTAATCGTA
>JASFMO010000150.1:0-7585 GCA_050117535.1 Gemmatimonadales bacterium
CCTTGCCGTGGGCCGGTAGATACGCCACATCATGGACAGATATGCCCAGTGGAAACGTGTGGGGGCGCTGAGTGCGGAGGGGACTTGACGAGCAAGGAAAGCGGGGCTACAATACGAACGTATGAAGAAAGGTCGTACGTATGAATGACAACGGCGCCGATCACGAAGGCACCGCCGCCGCACTCCTCAGCGCCGGCCGCGACCTCTTCGCTCAGCACGGATTCGACGGCGCTTCCGTCCGGGCCATCACCGCCAAGGCGGACGCCAACCTCGGCGCCATCACCTATCACTTCGGCTCCAAGTCCGCCCTCTACGAAGCGGTCCTCCGCTCGGTCATGGTACCCCTGCGTCAGCGGATTGCGGCCGCCGCTTCCGAACCGGGCAAATCCCTGCAACGAGTCGAGGCGATGGTTCGTGCGCTGTTCGACTACCTCTACGAGAATCCCGATGGGCCACAGTTGATGATGCAACAGCTGGTGAGTACGCGACCGCTGCCCGAGCCGGTACTCCAGACGATGCAGGCCAACGTCAACGAGCTGGCGGTCGTCATCGCGGAAGGACAAGCGGATGGCTCGATACGAGCGGGCGACCCGCAGCTGATGGCCTTGAGTATCGGTGCCCAGCCCATTTGGCTGGCGCTGGCGCGCCGAGCCCTGCAAGCCGGGATCGCCGTCGACCAGGACCGTCCCGAGACGCGGGAGCAACTGGTGGAGAGCGTCGTCCGCTTCGTGCGAGCGGGCCTGGCCGTCTATCCGGAGACGAGAGAATGACACGCCGAGCCTTGAATCCTACACCCCGAGCGCTTGTGGCGGTGGGCCTGATATCTCTGATCGCCCCCCCGGTGGCCGGCGCGCAGCAGTCGCCGGACCCCGCGTCGTTAACATTGCCCCAGGCGGTCGACCTGGCACAGCAGAGTCATCCCAGCGTCGGCATCGCCATGGCGGGCGCCGAGGCGGCGGCCGCCGCCGTCGGACAGGCGAAGTCCGCCTGGTGGCCGCAGCTTGGCACGCAGGCCGACGTGACGCGCTTCCAGAAGCCGATGCTCGTCGCGCCCATCCATGGTTTCGCGCCGGCCGACGTCGAGCAGATCGAATTCGCCAACACGCTGATCCGCGGTAATCTGTCGCTGGGTTGGACGATCTTCGACGGTACCCGTGTCAATCGAGTTCGCGCCGCTCGAGCCGGAGCGGCGGGTGCGGTTGCCGGGCAGACGGCCGCGCAAATGGGTCTGACGGCACGCGTTACGTTCGCATATCTGCAGGTGCTGACCGCGCGCGGAATTCTCGATGCGATCGAGCGACGCACCGAAGCGCTCGCCGCGGAACGCCGACGCGTTGAACAGCTTCTCGAACAGGGACAGGCGGCGCGGGTCGAGGCGTTGCGTGTCGACGCCGCCCTCGCTCAGGCCGAGGCGGAACGCGTGGCGACGGCGACGCGACTCGACTTGGCCGAGCGCGATCTGGCTCGTTGGGTACAGCTAGCGCCCGAGGAAACGCGCGTCGCCCGCTTGCAGCCGGTACGACTCGGGGCATCGGCACGCCTCGAGGATCGCTCGGCGCTGGCGGAGCGAGCGGTGATGAACAACCCGGAACTCGAGGGTGCGCGCCGGGCGCTGGAGGCCGCCGAAGCGGGGCGACGGGTGGCCAAAGGCTCGTGGATTCCCAACCTCGCGCTCGGCGGCGCCTATCAGGTGTTTAGCAGCGATAACGCCTTCAACGACGAGGGCAACACCACGACGGAGTGGAATGTTGGGATCGCCCTGTCCTATCCGCTGTTCACCGGCGGGGACCGCTCGAACACGGTGAGCCAGGCCACCGCCGAGGCGCGGCGGGCCCGGGAAGAACTGCGCCTGGCCGAGCTGGAGACGCGTGAAGCGGTGGACCGGGCAATCAACGCCGCGCTCGAAACCGGTGCCCTGGTGGCTGCGCTGGCGCGAGCCGAGCAACATCAGACCGAAGTGGCTCGCATCGAGCTCCTTTCGCTGGAGGCGGGCGCCGGAACGCAGACCGACTACCTGCGGGCGGAAGCCGATCTGGCCCGCGCGCGATCGCTGCTCGTCGAGGCTCAGCATACCGAGATCGCGGCGTGGGTCGAGGTCGCGAGGGTCGTCGGCGAACTGACGCCCGAGTGGCTGGCAAGAACCGTGGAGGCCGCACGATGAGCAAGAGAATGCGGATCGCGATTCCCGTCGTGATCCTGATCCTTACCGCGATCGTCCTTTGGCTGACCGTTCTACGAGATGATGACGAAGACGTGATCCTTGCCTCGGGCACCGTCGAGGCCACGGAAGCCGATCTGGGCTTTCAGGTTCCGGGTCGCATAGAGCGCATTACGGCACGCGAAGGCGATCGAACAGCGCAGGGTGACGAGCTCGCCTGGCTCGATCGCAGTGAGTTGAGTGCCCGGCGTCGAGCGGCGCAGGCCCAGGCCGAAGCCGCCCGCGCGATGCTGGCCGAGCTCGAGCGCGGTTTTCGGGATGAGGAGATCGCTCAGGGGCGGGCCCGGCTGCGCGCCGCCGAGCAGCGGGTGAGCGACACACGCCGCGATCTACAGCGCGCACGTCGACTGTTCGAGGGCGGCGCCGTGAGCCAGCAGCGGTTGGACAACGCCGAGACCGCTTACGAATTGGCCGTGGCCGAGAACGACAGCGCCGAGGAGGCGCTGCGTATACTTGAGACCGGTCCCCGCCAGGAGCGGATCGCCGCCCAGCGGGCGGCGGTGGCGCAGGCCGATGCGGCCGTGGCGCAGATCGATGCGGCCCTCGACTACGCGGTGATCCGAGCGCCCTTCGCGGGGTTCGTCGCGGTGCGGCACCGCGAACCCGGCGAGACGGTGGGGGCCGGCGCGCCGGTGTTGACGCTGAGGAACCCGGATGACCGCTGGGTGCGGATCTACGTTCGGGCCGACCGGGTCGGCCGCCTGGTCATCGGCCAGGCGGCGGAGATCACGGGCGATGCCTACCCCGATCGCAGCTACGCAGGCGAGGTCGTCTTCATCGCCGACGAGGCCGAGTTCACGCCGCGCAACGTGCAGACGACCGAGGAACGGGTGAAGCTGGTCTACCGGGTCAAGGTCCAGATTACCGGCGACCCCGCCCACGACCTGAAGCCGGGTCTGGCGGCCGACGTCCGATTGCAGGTCGGGGTCGAGTGAGGCGATGGACGCGGCGGTCTCGCTTCGCGAGCTGACCCGCGATTTCGGGGAGCTACGCGCGGTCGATCGGCTGACGTGGGATGTGGCGCGCGGTGAGCTGTTCGGCATCGTGGGCCCGGATGGTGCTGGCAAGACGACCACGCTACGCATGCTCGCCGGTGTGCTGCGTCCCACGTCGGGAGACGCCACCGTCAGCGGATTGAGTATCGCCCACGAACCGGAGGCGGTGAAACATCAGATCGCCTACATGTCGCAGCGCTTCGGGCTCTACACCGACCTGACGGTTCGTGAGAATATCGACTTCTACGCCGATCTGTATCGGGTCCCCAGGAAGGAAAGAAGTCGGCGAATCGAGCGGCTCTACCAGTTCTCGGGTCTTGGCCCGTTCGAGAACCGGCTGGCTGGTCAATTGTCGGGCGGCATGAAACAGAAGCTGGGGCTGTGTGCGGCCCTGATACACGAGCCGGCGATTCTGCTGCTCGATGAGCCGACTTTCGGTGTCGATCCGATATCGCGGCGCGATCTCTGGCTGATTGTCCACGAGATGGTGGCGCGTGGCGTGACGGTGCTGGTCTCGACCGCCTATATGGACGAGGCGGAGCGCTGCGACCGTGTGGCCTTTCTACACAATGGGCAGAACGTACTCATCGATACGCCCGACCGACTACAGGCCCGTCTTCGCGGCCACGTGTTGGCGATCCGAACCGCCGCGCCACGACGTGGCCGCGAGTGGCTGCGCGATCATCCTCTGGTGCGCCAGGCCGTCCTGTTCGGTGACACGATCCACATTACGCTGAGGGAGGGTGTAGGGAGTTGGCCGTCGGTGCGCGCGGAATTGGAGTCGGCGGGTATCGGCGTATCGTGGGCGAGTCCGGTGGAGCCGTCGTTGGAGGACGTATTCATCGACGTCGTGCAGAGTGCGGAGGCGGACGATGGGTAGAGCGGTCGAGGTCAGCGAGCTCACCCGCAAGTTCGGCGACTTCGTGGCGGTCGATGGTGTGAGTTTCGACGTCGCTGGAGGTGAGATTTTCGGTTTCCTCGGGCCCAACGGCGCCGGGAAGACCACGACGATCAAGATGCTGACGGGTTTGCTGCGACCCACATCCGGCACGGCGCGGGTGGCCGGTTTCGACATCGATGCCGAGATCGGCGCTGTCAAAGCCAATATCGGCTACATGTCCCAGCTGTTCTCGCTCTATCCCGACCTTAGCGTGGCCGAGAACATCCAGCTGTTCGCCGGCCTCTACGGTGTCGGGGGCGACCGCCTGGCCGAGCGACGGGCGTGGGTCCTGGAGATGGCGCGGCTAGGGGACCGGCAGAACCAGATGACCGGCGAGTTGCCGCTGGGCATCAAGCAGCGATTGGCCCTGGGGTGCGCCGTGCTACACGCGCCCCCGATCCTCTTCCTGGACGAGCCGACCTCGGGGGTAGACCCCATATCGCGACGCGCCTTCTGGGATTTGATTTACGAGTTCGCGGCCGGTGGGACGACGGTGTTCGTCAGCACGCACTTCATGGAAGAGGCGGGGTACTGTCATCGCCTGGCGCTGATGAACCGTGGCCGGCTGATCGCCCTCGACCGACCGCACGATTTGAAACAGACGATCCGGGAGCCCATCCTCGAGGTGGTCACACCGGATGCGCCACGGGCGGTGGAGGCGCTGAAGGATGTTCCTGGCATCCTCGAGGTGACGATGTTCGGGCGGGCGGTCCACGCCATGGTCGAGGATCAGACCGCGGGCGAGCGTGAGATACCCGAGCGGCTGATGGCAGCTGGACACGCCGTCGAATCGATCAAGGCGATCGAGCCGTCGTTGGAGGATGTCTTTGTGGCTTTCGTCCACCGTTCGGGAGGTACGGTCGTCGGATGAACATCGCCCGGCTGCTGGCGATGAGCCGCAAGGAATGGATCCAGCTGCGGCGCGATCCACGCAGTCTGATCATGGGCTTCGTGCTGCCGATCTTTCTGATCCTGTTCTTCGGCTACGCGATCAGCTTGGACGTGAAGAACATCGAGCTGGCGGTTCTGGACGAGAGCCAGAGCAACGCGAGCCGGGCTCTAGTCGAGCGCTTCGAGAGCTCGGGCTACTTCGATATACGGGCGCGTCCCGCCAGCCGGCGCGAGGTGGATCGGCTGCTCGAGGCGGGCAAGGTCAGGCTGGCGCTGGTCATCCCGCCCGACTTCAGCCGCAAACTGACCGTACGGAATGGCGCACCCGTCTCGATTCTCCTGGATGGATCTGATGCGAATACCGCGACGATCGCGCAAAGCTACGCGCAGGCCATCGTCGCCCGCTATTCAATAGAACTCACCACGCAGGGACGCCATCGTGTGCTTCCCGTGACGGCGGAGTCCAGAGTTTGGTACAACGAGACTTTGGAGAGTCGCAACATGATCGTGCCGGGATTGGTCGCCGTGATCATGTCAATCATCGCCGCCATGCTCACCGCGCTGACCATCGCTCGCGAATGGGAGCGCGGCACGATGGAACAGCTGGCCGCGACGCCCGTGCACCGACTCGAGGTGGTGATCGGCAAGCTGATTCCGTACATCGGTATCGGGTTGTTCGATGTAGCCCTGGCGATCGTCGCCGGCCTGCTCGTCTTCGACGTACCGCTCCGCGGCAATATTCTGCTGTTGACAGCCTTGACGTTGCTCTTCCTAGTGGGTGCCCTCAGCTTCGGGATGTTCATATCGGCGGCGGTGAAGAGCCAGGTATTGGCGACGCAGGTTGCACTCCAGACCACGTATTTGCCGGCGCTGTTGTTGTCGGGATTTCTGTTCTCGATCTCGACTATGCCGCTCGCCCTGCAGGCGGTCACCTACGTCGTCCCGGCCCGGTATTATGTGACGGTGACCAAGGGCATTTTCTTGAAGGGCGTGGGGCCAGGAGTCTTGTGGATCGAGGCGTTGGCCATGGTCATCTTCGCGACCGCGGGCATCGCGCTGGCGATCCGTTCGTTCAAGAAGGAGCTGGCCTGATGGGCATCTCGCTGCTGCGCGTTCGCGAGATGCTCGCCAAGGAGCTGCGGCAGATGCTCCGCGACCCGAAGATGCGCCGAGTGCTGTTCATCGCCCCGATCATCCAGCTCATCGCATTCGGCTACGCTGTGAACACCGATATCCGCGATACCGCGACCTTCGTGATCGATCACGATCGGAGTGCGGCATCGCGCGAGCTGATCGATGCCTTCGAGTCGACCGGCTACTTCCAGATCATCGGTCGCTCGCAGCAGCCGGCGGACCTCGTGCGCGCGCTCGACTACGGCGAAGCTATCGTCGGCATAGAGATCCCACCCGGCTTCTCGCGCGACTTGGCTTCGGGTCGTGGAGCTCGGGTCCAGGTCATCCTCGATGGAGCCGAGTCAAACACCGCCACCATCGCGCTGGGATACGCCGGCCAGATCGTGCAGCGATTCGGGCTCGGCAGGGCCACGGTGGCCGGCGCCCTCCCGGGCGGCGGCGTCGATCTGCGCAACCGGGCCTGGTACAACCCCGAGTTGGAGAGTCGCGCCTACAACGTGCCCGGAGTCATCGGCATTCTGATACTTCTGATGTCTCTGCTGCTCACGTCGATGTCGGTGGTACGCGAGCGCGAGATGGGTACCCTGGACCAGCTGGCGGTGAGCCCGCTCTCCGCCACTGAGATGATGCTCGGCAAGACCCTGCCGCCGATGTTGGTGGCCTTTGTGGATTTGTTCTTGATCACGGCTGTCGCGATTCTCTGGTTCGGCATACCGATGCGTGGCTCGTTTCTGGTCCTAATGCCGGCGGCGCTGCTCTACATCGTAGCCGCGCTTTCCATGGGCCTGTTGATCTCCAGCATATCGAGAACCCAGCAGGAGGCCTTCATGTCGCTCTTCCTCCTGCTGATGCCGGCCATCATCCTTTCGGGCTTCTTCTATCCGATCAGCAGCATGCCCCGGTTCTTTCAGTGGCTGACGGTTCTGAACCCCGTGCGCCACTTCCTGGAGATCGTGCGGGCCGTCTTTCTCAAAGGGGCGGGCTTCACGCCGCTGTGGCCGCAGTTCATCGCGCTGGCGCTCATGGCCGTCGGCACCGCTTGGGTAGCGGTCGTCCGCTTCCGGCAGACCATGGCCGCTTAACTGCCCCTAGTTCGGCCTTCGACGCGTGAAACGGAGGCCGGACCAAGTCGCGTCGATCGCGGCGATCTTGTAGTCGACCAGCCCGGCGGCGAGGCCGGTCGCGCGCACTTTCGCCTGCGTTAGGTCGGTGGAAATGTCCGAGGCCTGCTTGGGCCAGGCGATCCATAGTCCTCCCGGGCCGGCCAGTTCGCCCAGTCGCTCGACCCGCCTCTTCAGTTCCGCTTGCGATTTGCAGAACCACACGACCAGATCGCAATGGCCGCGTGCCTGCCGGCGCAGAACGACACCCGCGGGTAGCTCGCCCAGCGTTTGCTCGAACCCTTCG
>JASFMO010000151.1:0-7572 GCA_050117535.1 Gemmatimonadales bacterium
CACCATGCTCCGCAAACTACCTCACCCTACTAGTGCGTCAAGAGCGCCCTTCCCTCTATCTGAACCCCAGCACCTTCCGTCGCTCAGCCGCACGCCGTATGGTTGTCCATCAGCTCGGGCAGCACGATCCTCGCCAGGTGCCGGAGAGAAGGGTCGCCTATAGAATATTGGCGAATCCGCCTCGAGAGCCCAGGGCGACCGCGCTTGGTACACCAACGGTGAACAGATGATGGACGAACTCACCTTTCGCCTCGCGCTTCTCGGCCTTCTGATCTTCGATCTGAGCATGCCGACCTATTTCCGTCGCAAGGCGGCGGCCGGGACCGCAAGCATCCAACGCCGCCAGTGGAGGCTCCGGCTCGTGCCAGAGCTCGTCTTCACCATCGTCGCGTATCTCGGCCTCTTCGCCTACCTCCTTGACCCGCGACTCATGTCGTGGTCGCAGTTGGGAGTTCCGGACGGTCTCCGTGCCCTCGGGTTCGGCTTCGCCATCCTAGGCCTTTACGGGCTCCTATGGTCGTTTCGCCATCTGGGCAAGAACCTCCTCGCTTCGGCAGCACCCAGCGCCGCACCCACTCTGATAACAACGGGCCCCTACCGTTGGGTTCGCCACCCCATGTACACGGCTTGGGCCGTCACGCTACTCGGCTACGGGCTTCTTACGGCGAATTGGGCCGTGACCCTTATGGCGGCGATGGCATTTACGGTGGTGGTGAGGCGCACGAGCCTCGAGGAGTCGCAGCTTGTGGCTCGCTTTGGAGAAGCCTACACCGAGTACGCCGCGCGGACGGGCCGCCTGTTACCGAACGCCCCGTGGTCGAAGAAAAGAGAAGGCTCCGGGCACCCAGGGGCCTCCGAATGAGTTGAGGCCGCGCGTAACAAGACAGGCGTGAGGGTCCTTCGAAACTCTCCACGACCTATCACGAGGTGGCTGTCGTCGCCTCGAGTCGTGCCAGCAGGTCTCTTGCCTCTCCAGCGGCCTTGAACCCGGGATCCGCCTCGTCCCAAACCGAGAGCGCGATACGCAGATGTTCCACAGCGCGCTCTGTCTCGCCCGCGTCGGCGTACACGCGCGCCAGCTCGTAGTGGCTCTCCGGGGCGTATGGCGCGATCTTCAAACTGGTCCTCAACTGCTGCATCGCCTCATCCAGCCGGCCGAGAGCCCGGTAACAGCGCCCCAGGTAACGACCGATGGTGGCGTTGATTGGTGAAAACGCCGATGCTTCGCTGTAACTGCTGACCGCGCGTTCGTAGTCGCGCCTCAACTCGTGGATCCTACCCGAAGCAAAGTGGAGCTGGCCACGCACCCAACCGTGCCCGCTCTCCTCGATGCGCGCCTCCGCATCAGCGTGCGCAGCCTCGGCTCGGTCCGCGTCCTCAAGCTCCAGATACAGACCTAGATAGCCGAGTGGAATATTGCGGTTGAACGGCTGGACCAGTTCGAGCTCGGCTTCCCGCAAGATCGCGAACGCCTTGTCGGCGTGCCCAGCCTCTGCAAGGAGCGGCAAGGCCCAGAGCTTGTACTCGGAGATGACAACCGGCCAGGGCTGGAAGGTCTCGACCTCATGCCACTCCGCTTCTTTGTGTGTGACCGCACGATCCAGTTGGCCTCGCATCCGGTAGTAGTCGCTAAGTCGCGCATGCGCCGCGCTCCTTTCTTGCGCGGTTCGCGCCGCCCCAAGCGCCTCCTGCAGCAGTTCTTGCGCCCGCTCGAAGTGTCCGAGATTGAATTCCGCCGATGCCAGGTCCTGTGTTACGTAGACGTTCTCCGGATCGATGATCAGTGCTCGCTCGTAGTAGAAGCGCGCACGTTCGTGCTCGCCCATACTCCGGTACAGGTCCCCCATACCGTCAAACGCGGTGTGGTCGTTGGGGACGGCTTCGGCGTAGCGCTGCAAGTAGATCAGTGACTTGTCGAACTCGCCCTTGTCCTTGTACAGATATCCGATCAACCTCAAGTAGTCGTGTTGCGACGGATCAAGCTCGAGGATCTGCTCGTATTCGGCAATCGCGGCGCCTCTTTGATTCTGAACTTGATACTCCTGCGCCAACAGGGCACGGCCATCAATATCGTCGGGAAAAAGCTCGACCATCATCTTCACAACGGCAAAGCGCTTGTCCGGATCGGGCTCGATGTGATCGTAGAAGTAGTGCTTAAGGTCGTACTGCCACCTTTCCGGCAGCCGGTAGGCATGCTCCATGGCCAGCCGCGCCACGCTGTCGGCTTTCTCCTTCTCATTGGACAGCAGGTACGCAACAGAGAGATTAAAGAACCCAAAGGCCGACGTCGGATCCAAGTCCACCGCCCGCTCCAGGAGGCCTCTGGCCGCCGGCCAGTCCCTGCCCACGAGAACTTCGTGATACGCCATCATCTGAAGCCTCGCGGCCTCAGGGGAGTTCGTCAGCATGTCACCGACATTAAAGTCTGCAGTCTCTTCGATGTGGCGTTCAGGGATCTCGAGATCTCTCCGCATCTGAACCGAAGCCTCGTCAGCCAGACCGAATACGTCACTGCCGACGAACGTGCTCTCGGCTAGCAGCCTCTGTCGTCTCGTTTCGTACAACTCCGTCGTCAACACCAGCTGACCATCCTGCTCGCTGAAGGACCCGGTGACGAAGTAGTCGCGGTGAAGTTGCCTGGCCAAAGTCGCCATCAAACTCACCGGTAGCCCGACACCCTCCGGGTAGCCTACCCTCTCCAACCTCTCCTGCAATCCCTTTATACCGTTGAGGTCCACATAGATGTCCTGATACAGATCGAACACCAGCGCGATCGGCAGGCCGTACTGTACCCACTCAAGTGATGGGTCGCCGGAGTGGTTCGCGAAGTTGAACACGAGAAGCTTCTTACGAAAGTCAGTCTTCGGGACAATCCGCTCGACGGTTTGTCCCTCCTCGTTCTCCATCACCAGACGGGTAGTGGCTGCGCCGAGTGGCCGGTCATTGAAGGTGATGACGACGAGCACAGCGGCGACAAGAAGATTCAATGGAATGCCGATCTTCTCGGTTCTCGTCCACTCATTCCGACCTGGCGCGCCGTGGAAATAGGCGAGCAGAATGACCGTGGGAATCAGCGCGCCCAATACCACCAGACAGAACTCGATCAGGTGCGGTGACAGGGTAAACCGGTCGACAAGCAAACTGACAAACTCGACGATCACCCAAGACGCGCCGAGATAGAGGCCGAGTATCTGCGGAACCCGCCGTGACAGCAGGTGCCCGAACACGCTATAGGCCATGATAATCTCCGCTTCCTACTTTGGGACGACGATGACACGATCGGCGGCCGGAGGACCGACTGAACCGCCCATCTCTTAGCCATACGAGGAAGGGAGCTTGCGGGTTGCAGGGGGTGAGCCGAAGGCGCAGTGACCGCCGGATTCGCCTCACCCGGGCGGCAGTTTACCCCTGTCCGCCGAGCGTGCCCGGCGCGAGAAGCACAGCGCGGACCGGCGCCGCGTCCGCCGCTTCCAGCTTGAGGGGCAGCGCCAGCAGGTCGTAGTCGCCGGGCTCGACTTCCGTGAGATCCAGGTTCTCGAGTATCGGGATCTTTGCGGCGCCGAGCGCACGATGGGCGCTCATCCGGCTGCTGTCCACCGGATCGACCGACGGCGCGTCCGTGCCATATAGCCTCAGGCCGCCATCAACCAGAGCGCCCGCGGCCTCCGGTGCTAGAACCGGATAGTCGCGTGCGAACTCCTCGATGCGCACAACATCCAGAACGCGCACCAGGAGTCGTTCACAGCCGATGGCACCTTCGTCTTCAAGCTCGGAGACGTCGATTTGATCCGACCCACGAGCATCGATCACGCGCACGCGCCCGATGAAGGCGCTCAGGTCAAAACTGCCTGTTGTCTCACCGCCCGACTGATAATGGGCCGGCGCATCGGCGTGCGTGCCGATATGGGGGCTCATCACGATGCGCGAGACCGAGACGTTGTCGCCCCGCCAGACGTGCAGCGTCCAATCGATGTTGAACGGCGTATCGCCGGGCCATTCGGCCGTGCGCGTTCCCAACGGTCGCGTGATATCAATCATACGGCGTCTCTCCGACGCGGCTGCGCACCGGGGGAGCGCCCCAGCCCAACACATCACGATCCACCGACAGTCGGCCACCGCCGGTGAAAACCAGCGCCGCAGCGATCATCAGCAAGGTGAACTCGAACTCAAACCCCCCAACGAGACCCTGCTCCGCCTTGATTTTGCCGATCGCGACCGCCATCACCGCCGCGATCAGCAGAGCCGCCAAGCGCGTAAGGAACCCGACGGCAATGAGAAGGCCGCCGAAAGTCTCGACCAGCGCGACGACCCAGGCCCAGAACACCGGGTACGGCCAATTCCAACTGTCGATGTTGAAACCCTCCGGGGTCCCCAGCGGCGTCCCGAGCTTCGCCCATCCATGCGCGACGAAAACCGTTCCCAGCGCAAGCCGCAGGAAGATCGGGCCCCAGTCCGGAAGCACTCGCGTTAGCAATGATCGCATCATCTCATATCCCGCCTCTGGCGCCCCCGGATTGTTCTTCATCCTTCGGCCCGATCTCGCGCCCCAGTCCCTCACCCTGGTTCTGGGGCGCTCTGCCACTCCTCGCCCAGTCGGAGGATGTGCGGATGAACACCTGGCCCTGCCGCATTAGCCTCCCGCCCAACCGATCCACAACCCGGTTCTGGATCCATCTCCGCGTCGGACGCGCCAGCAGCGTGAATCCCAGCACGTCGGTCAGCAGTCCCGGGGTCAGAAGCAAAGCACCACCGGCGAAGATCGACAGCCCATCGAGAATCGGCCGGCCCGGCATGCGCCCCTGCGCCAACTCCGTCTGAAAAGCGTGCCAGGCCCGCAGTCCTTCTCGGCTCGCCATCATCGCCCCGACTATACCCGTGATAGCGATGAGGCCGAGAGTTGGCCAGAGACCAATCAAGCGCCCGAGCTGGATGAGGACGGCGAGCTCTACAATGGGCACCGCTATGAACAGCAGAAGCAGTCTTCGGAACATCGCTAACCTCGCAGGCTCACGATTCAGGTCGCGGGTCCGAACCGCCGCGCCGACAGACGCGGCTTTCGCAGCCGAATCGATGGCGGTGCCTGGCGATCCATCGGTACACGCGCTCTGCCAGGAACATCGCGCCCGGCAGGCGGAACAGCCAGGCGAACGGGCGCAGCGCTGGCAGCAACCACGCCAGCTCGCGAGCCGCCGTCGCTCCAGCCCAGACGGCGCCCGACGGACCCACGAGCTGCATCGCCTGTTCTGCGTCTTCGCGACTTACACCGTATCGCTCCAGATCGGCATCCTGAAAGGGAATGGCGGTTAGGCGCCCCGCCCGATCCCACCGGGCGATGAGAGCCACCTGCCGACGGCAGAACCCGCAATCGCCGTCGTAGATCAGCGTCCACCTGGACACAATACCGATGCGCTTTGCCCCGCGCCTCGAGCGCGAGCCGGCAAGCAATGCGCCCTCACGCTCTCACTCCCCCGCTTCCCTATAGAACCATGCCCCGGCAACCGACGCAGCCAAGATCTCGAACATTCCCCACACGCAGACGAAGACGAGTAGATCCGCGTCCAGGATCCCCAGCAGGGCATCACCCAAAGCCGGCCACAGGTATGCGAAAAGCCAGACGAATAGCGCCGTCAGAATCGCCGTCTTGGGTCCCGCGCCGAAGCGTGGCCGGATGGCGGCGTACAGCCAGACGGTCAGAATACCCAGCAAGAACCCGAGGATGAGGAGAAGTACGATCGTGGCGCCGCTTGGCTGAGGGAGATTCAACTCCTGATAGACCAACTCCATCCTGTCGGCAATCATCACGAGGTTCAACAGCGACTCGGCCACGTTGATGAACAGACCGGCAACCAAGCCGCCGACGATCACACGTCCGATGTTGATCTTGCCCATCTCGGAACCTCCGGCGGTAGGTGACTCGAGGTCCAGACGCTATGTCGGGAAAAGCTCGCATGTAGTGGCGTGCCTGGAATTACGATAGAATGCTGTTCGAGCGGCGTGCTGTCCAGCCCGTGACGCCCAGCCGCCGCTCGACGCCGAACGCGGTCAAGCTTGGCCATACACCTCGGACCGGGGTCGCGAGCATGCCGAAGCGAATAGCCATCAATACCGGCGGGGGCGACGCCCCTGGCCTCAATGCCGTCATCCGAGCCGCCACCCTCGCCGCCCTCAACAACGGTTGGGAGGTCTTCGGGATCCAACGGGCCTATTCAGGGCTGCTGGGCGAAGACGAGGTCGTACCGCTCACGCGCGAAACCGTACGCGGGATCACACACCTCGGCGGGACCATCCTCGGCACCACGAACCGGGGAAACCCGTTCGCCTGGCCCGTCCAGAAAGCGGACGGCACGATCGAAAAAGTCGACCGCTCCGACGAGGTCGTCGCGGCCTTCAATGATCACGGATTCGATGCGCTGATCGCCATCGGCGGCGACGGCAGCCTGCGGATCGCGCACGATCTATCGAAGAAGGGGCTGAAGGTCGTCGGTGTGCCGAAGACGATCGACAACGACATCGAAGGCACGCCCCTCACGTTCGGGTTCCTCACGGCCGTCTATATCGCCACCGACGCCATAGACCGTCTGCACTCCACGGCCCAGGCGCACGAGCGCGTGATGGTCGTTGAAGTCATGGGGCGCGACACCGGTTGGATAGCGCTTTTCGCCGGCGTCGCCGGTACTGCGGATGTGATCCTCATCCCCGAAATCCCCTACGACATCGACAAGGTCTGCCAGAAGGTCGTCGAACGTGAGCGCTTCGGTCGGCACTTCACCATCGTCGTAGCCGCCGAAGGCGCTTTCCCGAGCGGCGGCACGCCGGTGTTCGAGGACCCGGAGGCGAAGAGGCTGGGCGGCGTTTGCGAGGTACTGGCGAGCCACATAACACAACGCACCGGAAAAGAGGCGCGGGCTATAGCGCTGCGTCACCTCCAGCGGGGCGGCGCACCGACTTCCTTCGACCGACTATTGGCGCTCCGCTTCGGGGCCGCCGCCGTCCGTTGTATCGAGAGGGGCGATTTCGGCTGTATGGTGGCGCTCGACCCCCCAGACATACGGGTCATCCCACTCGCCGAGGCGGTGAGCCGACAGAAGAAGGTACCCTTGGAGGGCGATGTCGTGGCTACGGCACGAGCACTGGGGATCAGCTTCGGCGATTGAGGCGATCGGCGTCGTTCAGCCGTACACTCAGCCAGTCCGTCAAATAGCCCAAGAACTCCTTATCGACTTCCGCCTCCGGGTCGGCGTATTCCGCTGTACCCTCACCTCTCGATACGGCAAAGAGGTGGTTCAGTCCCGGAAAAACCTTCACCTGGTAGTCCGGGTGGCCGGCCTCGGCCAAGGCCGCTCCCAGCCTTTGCGCATGCTCGGGCGTTACTTGCACGTCCTGCCCGCCGTTCACGACTAGAACAGGGACCCGCACCTTCCGGATCGTGGCCAACGGGTCATGTTCCAGATGCTCGCGCAGCCACTTCGAACTCCCCAGACTCTCCAGCATGGGTGGTAGGTCCAGCGCCTCGATATCTTCTCCGTCGCGGACGGCCTGCGACAGCCTCTCGACCAGCCGCCGCGATTGAGC
>JASFMO010000152.1:0-7518 GCA_050117535.1 Gemmatimonadales bacterium
GTTCTGGGCGCGCGCGGGGCGAATCACCACGCTGATGGGCCGCAATGGGTCGGGCAAGACCACGTTGATGCGCATCGCCGTGGGAGAGGTGCGGGCGAACACAGGCATCGTGCGCTTTCTGTCGAAGCCGTATGCGCATCCAAGCCTCGCGGTCCTGGCCCGCCGTGGTCTGTATTATATGGAGGAGCATCCGCGTCTCCCGCGTACGTTCTCGATCGGTCGGCACCTGCGTCTCCTGGCCGACAGGTTTGGCAAAAGTGGTGTCGACAAGGCCATAGCCGAACTGGCGCTGGAAGATTTCGTGGACGGACGTGCGGATGAGTTGTCGGGCGGCGAAGGTCGGCGGGCGGCTCTGGCCGGAGCGCTGATCCGCCAGCCGACGTGCTTGTTGGCGGATGAGCCGTTTGCCGGAATCGCGCCCAAGGACCAGCAGATGATTGGAGCGGTGCTGCGCCGCATGGCGGCAGGGGGCACGGCCATAGTGATGAGCGGACATGATGTGGAGGCGCTGCTGGGCGTGACGGATGAAGTCATTTGGTGTGTGGCGGGAACGACGCATGGATTGGGCGGTCCGGACGACGCGCGCGCCCACGCTCAGTTCGTGAAGGACTATCTGGGCTGGCACCTCGACTGGTGACGATCGTATTGAGCCGGAGGGAACCTTGAGGGTGAGGAACGTGCACCAGCGGATACTCGCGGCGCCGTTTGCAGAGGTGGGAAGGCTGTTGGATCGGCTGGGCTCGCGTGATGACCCGCTGTGGCCATGCGATCGCTGGCCGGCGATGAGGCTGAATCCCGGTCTCGAGGTCGGGGCGGTCGGAGGGCACGGTCCGATACGGTACTCGGTCGAGGAATATTCCCCGGGCCGTTTCGTGCGGTTTCGCTTCAGCGAGCCGAGAGGCTTCGACGGCTATCACGGCTTCGAGATCGAAGCGGCCGGTCCCGGCGCGGTGCGGCTGAGACACGTCTTGGAGATGAAGACGAGGGGGTGGGCCCGGCTTACGTGGCCAGTAGTGTATCGACCCTTGCATGATGCGCTGCTCGAGGATGCGCTCGATCGCGCCCAGTCGAGGTGTGGCGCGAAAGTGGAAGAGCGTAGCTGGTCGGCCCGAGTACGCGCTATCCGCTGGGCGTTGGCCCGAGCTCGGAATCGAAGGCGAGGCACTGGTTGAGGCCGTCGCGTACGTCAGGGAGGCGTCGATGATCGATCCCGAACTGAGTGGCAAGGTTGTTCTCGTCACGGGCGGTAACAACCCACATGGAATCGGAGCCGCCACGGCGTCGGCCTTTGCGGCGCAGAGCACCGCGGTGTTCATACAAGGGTTCCGGTCACCGCAACAGGTGTCGGCAGCGACCGACAGGGATGGGGACGAGCCTGAAACGCCCGGATTGGAGTTCTACTACTCCATGCAGGCGCGTTCGACGGAGGAAGTGGTCGAGTCGATCCGCCGGCATGGGGGGCAAGCGGACTGCTGGGAAGCGGATCTGGGCGATGCTGCGGCGATTCCCGAGTTATTCGATCGGGCGGAGCGACGGTTCGGACCCGTTGACGTACTGGTCAATAACGCCGCGAACTATCAAGCCGATACCTTCGTGCCCGGCTCGCCGTCGGTCAGCGGGGTTGGGGGTGAAAACGCGGCGGGAGAGCTGTGGGCCGAAGGGCCCGTCCCGTCGAGCATGTCGGCGCACACGCACGATCGTCACTTCGCCGTCAACACGCGCGCCGCCGCATTGATGATGTCAGAGTTCGCCCGCCGGCTAGTCGTCACTCAGAAGCGTTGGGGCCGGATCATCAACGTGAGTGCGGATTGGTCGTGGGGCAGTCCGGGCGAAGTCTCCTACAGGGCCAGCAAGCACGCGCTCGAATCGTATACTCGAAGTGCGGCCGCGGAATTGGGGCCGTTGGGCGTGACGGTGAATGCGGTGTCTCCTGGCCCCGTGCAGACGGGGTACATCGCGCCTGAAGTGGAAGAGTCGTTGAGGGCCAGCATCGCCCTACGTCGCGTCGGAAGACCGGAAGACGTCGCGGACGTCATTGTCTTCCTTGCATCGGAGCAGGCCCGGTGGGTCACGGGCCAGGTGCTCACGGTCCACGGCGGACATCGCATGGCGCCCGGGCTCTGACGGGATCTCGCCGGTCCATCCCCGAAGAAGCCCATCCGTCAGCATCGCGTCCAAGGCTCCGTTGGGCTACGCCCAGTGTTTTTGGAAATCCGCGGCAAGGTTATCTTGAACGCGAGGTCCTTGGCCATCGGATCGGAACTGTGCGAGGCCAGCATGTCACCTCTCTATCGCGCGTTCGGCGTCCTGGCGCTTGCCGGTGCTTGCATTTCGGCGGTGCTGGGGCTCATGAGCTTGCCTCCCGGCGGTCTGATGTTCGCGCTGCCGTACTTCTTCTTCGGTCTGGCGATAGCTCTCGCCGTGGTCGGTGGCGTGTGTCTGGTCGCGGCGCGAGGAGTCAAGCGACGGTCGGCGGAGGATTGGAGCGCGATTCCAGATAGCGGCGCGGCGTCGGAGGATCACGCGGTGTCGGAGGCCCCAGCATCGCCGAAGGGATCGGCAGAGTTGGAAGTGGACATCGTTAGGTTGGAGCCGATGACGGTGGCCGCGGCACGAGCCGTTGGCGATAGCCCGGAAAGAGATGCTTGGGAGAAGCTGCGCGCATGGGCGGAGCCGGGGGGCTTGCTCGATGATGTCGTGGCGCACCCGGTATTCGGCTTCAACAATCCGAATCCATCCCCCGGCCGGAGCGAGTACGGATACGAGTACTGGATCCGCGTCGAGCCCGACGCCGATGCGACGGGCGAAGTCGAGATCAAGGACTTCGCAGGAGGTAGATACGCCGTGACCCGGTGCCGATTGGTCGGCGATCCTTCAGGAAACGTGATGGAGGTCTGGCAGAAGCTTTGGGATTGGGTTCGGTCAAGCGACTACGAGTGGCGGCGGACGCACGAGCTGGAGAAGCTGGTGGATCCGAGGGCTAAGGAGGATGAAGTCGTTCTGGATCTGTACTTGCCTATCGAGGACTAGGCTCCATTTCGACGCTGGAACACGGAAACGGGTAAGGGTGGAGATACACAAAGCCGATCGGCGTGCCCGACGCCACGCCGTTATTGTGGTGATCGTCGCGTGCGTCGTGGGGGCGGCGATCCTGCACGCTTTGGGGAACTCGGCGGAGAGCCTTCGCGCTTGGATCGAACACGACGTCGAACGTGCGGGAAGGACTCTATTCGTGCTGATGGCTCTGGGGTTCTCCGCCCCCATGTTGGGGCTGGCGCTCTGGATCGGTCGTTTTGCCGGTGAGATCAAACGCGCCGGTCGCTACCCTCCGCCGGAGGCCAAGCTGACGCGTGACACACGAATCCGGACCGGAACTTCGGCGACGGCGATCGCCCGTCTACACTATCTTCTCGCCGTGCTTGCGGCGTTGATGGCGATTTTCGTGCCAGTAGTGTTGTGGCGCGTCTATGCGGGGTTGTTCGGTACTTGAGCCCGGCCGTGCTCGCGAATGGCGGACGGCCGGTCCAGCCCGCGAAGTAGGAGGAAGAAATGAGCGAGGATCTGACCACGGACTATGACTCCTCAGAATCCACCACCGGGCTCTCGGCCGAGGACCGGGAAGAGTTGCTCCGCATCGCCCGACTGGCGCTGCACGACTACTTCACGGTTGGGAAACTCCCTCAGTACAGCGCCGACTCGCCGTCGCTGCAGGAACCGCGTGCGGCTTTCGTCACCCTGTGGCGGGGCGATTCGGGCGAGCTTCGAGGTTGCCGTGGCGAGTGCCAGGCGCAGCGGCCGCTCGTCCAGGCGGTGGCACACATGGCCGTCGCGGCCGCGGTGGACGATTCGCGGTTCGAGTCTGTGAAGATCGGGGAGCTTCCCGATCTAGTGATCGAGATCAACGCGCTGACGCCGATGGCTCCGATCAAACCGGAAGATGTGATCGTCGGTCGGCACGGACTGATGGTCGTCCAGGGGTACCTCATGGGTTTGCTGTTGCCGGAGGTGCCGTTGAGACAACGGTGGGACCGGACGGATTTCCTCAGAGGCGTGTGTCGGAAGGCGGGTTTGCCGCCGGAAGCCTGGAAGGCCGAAGGTACACAGCTATTCGGCTTCGAGTCGGAATCATGGTCGGAGAAGGAATAGACCGAGTACAGAGCGGACGGGGCTAAGCTTCAAGTCAGTGTGACTGAAACGGCAACCGAGGGAGGGTGAGTATGGCAGCGTGGCGGCGTGTTGTGGAGGAGTATGAGGCTGACCTCTATAAGGTCCCGATGCCGAGGATATTTCGGAACGAGATGGGAGAGCTGGAACGCAAGACTTACGACGACGGGGAGGAACTGCTCGAGATCGTGTTCCGCGGGGCGAAGGTCCCGGATGGGTCGACGGTTGCTGTGGTTATCGACGGGACCCGTGTCTGCGATGTGGAGGTCAGACGCGGGCGTGGGAGGCTGGAGCTCAGCTCGTTGCGTGGCCACGAGATTCCGCGCGTCGGCAACGGTGATATCGGCGAGATCCAGTTCGAGGGTCAGGCGCTGTTGCGTGGAACGTTCAAGCCGGATTGACGAATCTGGAGGCTGAGATCAGCGAGTGCCTAAATGATCCGGGCCAAGGCGAATGAGACTACTGAGCCTTGCCGCGTTTCTCTTGGCGGTTTCCGCCATGGACTTATCGCCGGAGCACCATGGCTACGGGCGCGGTTCGCTCGCGACTGTTGATGGATTGGGCATTGCGTGGGCTCAGGCGGGCGACCTCGGCGCGCGGCAGGCTGCTGACGATGGCTGTTCGACCGTAGCGCGCATTCTGATCGGTTTCCCTACACTCGAGATTGACAGTACGGAGGGAGAGGTGCGCGACTACCGGACCGGTCGGACCGGGCCCGGCTGTCGAGTGGAGATGAAGGGCTCAGCGGCCGCGGTTGAGGAGAGCGATGCGCCGGATGTCGCTTTGCGCGAGAAGTTCGCCGAGTTGGGCTGGACGGAGGACTACGCGTACGCTGCCGACGGATCCGACGGTTCGGCTTTTGCCTTCCGAAAGGGGTCTGCACTTTGTGTCTTTCAAGCGCATTGGGACGGCGGCGACGACAGCGATCCGACGTACGTACCAGAGGACCGGTACGAGATCGAGGTTGATTGTCTGTCCAGCGGGTGATGCCCAGCCGAGAAACCACGAGAACAGGTCAGAGACGACACAGCGACAGAGGAGGTTGGAAGGGTATGCCGAGTGCATTCAATGACTACTTGCGAGCCATCGCCGCTGCCCTTGCCGCGGTCCTGGTACTGGGAGGTGTCGCTCAAGTGCAGGAGTCGGCTTCGGCCGCCGGAGATGCTGAGGCTCAGTCGCCGGTCGCGACTTTCTCGATCGTGGGTTTTGATCCAGAGACGGGTGAAACCGGAGTGGCGGTCCAGTCGCGAGTGTTCTCGGTGGGTAACGGCGTGATCTGGGGTGAGGCGGGTGTGGGTGTCGTGGCGACACAAGCTTGGGTCGATGTGAGTTACGGTCCGCAGGCTCTCGAGCTGCTTCGGCAGGGGCTGTCTCCGTCGGCCGTCGTTGAGACGGTGCTGGAGAACGATCCGGATCCGCATCCGGAGGATTGGCCGAAGGCGGGGCGGCAGTTTTCGGTCATGGACGCTGAGGGAGAGGTGGCCACCTACACCGGTCCGCAAGCGAGCGATTGGGCCGGCCACAAGATCGGGCAGTTCTGTTCGGCGCAGGGAAACATCCTGGCGGGACCGGAAGTGGTGGAGCGAATGGTGGAGGCGTTCGAGGATACGGATGGGCACCTTTCGTTCCGGCTGCTGGCCGCCTTGGAAGCCGGTCAAGCCGCGGGCGGCGATCGAAGAGGAATGCAGTCGGCCGCCATGCTGGTCGTGCAGGAAGACGGCGGCGTTTGGCTGAATAACGACGTCGTGATGCGCCTGCAGGTCGAGGATCACGAGCAACCCATCGCGGAGCTAAGACGCTTGGTGGAGATCGCTGCCAGGCAGCGGGCGAGATTTCGCGACCGCTAGGTTCGCCCACATCACGACGTGAACGTGTGGATGTAGTTTGGCCGCGCGTAAGCTTCCTGGAAGCCGAATCTCAACATATTGCGGTGCGAGGGCGCGCCTCTTTGGGGCGTATCCTCGGCGGTCTCGACAACCAGATAGCGACAGCCGAGTTCGGCGGCATCGACGATTCGCCGAGCCAGAAGCGCCGCTTGCGCACCGCGCCCGCGGTACTCTGGTAGAGTGGTTGCGAAGTCGAGCCATGCGGCTTCACCGCTGACGAACAGTGCGCCTGTAGACACCGCTTTGCCGCCATCGTATGCCATATAGTGGTGCCAGCGCGGGCGGCCGACGACTTCGCCAATCCAACGCCCGGTTGCCTCGGGCCAGCCGAAGCAGCGAGCGGCGATCGTGCCAAAGACCCGCGCGCAGGTCTGGTCGATCCGACGCACCTCTAGTTCGGTATCAACGGATGGCGGCGTCGCGGTGCGTCGGTAGAGCTTCACCCAGTTGTTGTAGTGCCGGAAGCCCCGCTCTAAGAGTCGCCGATGGAGGTCGGCGGTGTGAGCGGTGGGGTTTACTTGGATGAAGAACCTGGGCACCGCCGCATTGGCATAGAATCGAATCAGCTGATCGATGTGTTCGTTTGATGTCGGGCCGTGTAGGCCGACCCCGACCGCCCGGTTCAAGGCGAGAACGTCGGCGGTCGCGACACGCGTAGCGACGGTGCCGTCGAGCGTAGTGGCTTGTAGCTCACACTTGGAGAACGATTCGCGCGAAGCCGCGTTGAAGAAGTCGTGCCATGCCGCCATTTCTGAGGTTTCGAGTTCGAGGATCAGGTCCTGCGCGTAGGGTGCCATCTTGGAATGTCCTTTCCGTCGTTCTTGGTCACGCATCGGTCGGTTCGGGCTTGCACCGCCGGCGATAATTCGCAGTATGTAGCTTCTTTGGTCGTGGCCGACCTTCGGCCGCAGCCTTGTCAATCAGGCATGCGCAGAAACGGACTGCGACACGACATCGGTGTGATGGCCGATAGTCTACCGGATTGTCAGCAGAACCTGTCTTCTCGGTGACGTGATGTCCGCGAATCGCTACGATGAAGTGGCGGACCTGTACGACCTGCATGTAACGGTCGATCTCGATGTGCCGTTCTACGTGAGCGAGGCACAGAGAGCGTCTGGGAAGGTGCTGGAACTGATGGCTGGCACCGGCCGGATCTCGCTACCGCTGGTCGAAGCCGGTATTGATCTCACGTGCGTGGATGCGTCGGAGCGCATGCTGGAGCGACTACGAACCAAGCTTCGTGCGAGAAACCTCTCGGCCGTCGTGCATCGAGCGGACATCCGTGACTTCGATCTCGGCGAGCGGTTCGCTTTGGTGCTCATCCCGTTTCATTCCTTCTCAGAGATTGTCGAGCCGGCTGATACGGAACGCGCGCTGGGCTCGGCGGTGCGTCACTTAGGCGAGGGTGGAAGACTGATCGTCGCGCTACACAATCCACCGGTGCGCCTGCGAGAAGCCGATGGGGCGC
>JASFMO010000153.1:0-7506 GCA_050117535.1 Gemmatimonadales bacterium
AGCGATCTACTTGTCATTCCGCCCGGTAAGCCGCAAGTTTCAGCCACATACCTGCGAACGTGCCCCGCGGAAACGGAAGCGAGGAGGCCATGGGAGAGAAGGGCCGCGGCAGCTGGCGCCGCATGTTCAATCGCAACGTCGGGGTCGGGGCTACGGTTGTTGGCCTCGCCATCATCCTGAGCAGCTTCTTCTTCCTCGACAATATCGTCGCCTGGTACGCCACAATCATGATCGGGTTGCTCATCGTCCTCGGCGGGTTTCTCTACGCCGCGTACCCCGTTCTGACCAGCGAGCGGCGTTACTTCGCGCTCCGCCGCGAGGTCGAGCAGTTCATCAAACTGGTGCGCAAGCTGAACGATGCGGCGAAAGCCTCAGAATCCGAAGCCGACGTCGAGCGAATCAAGTCGAAGATGGCGGAGTCGATCGATCGGATGGCCAGCTTGGCAGGGAAGGAAAGCAGAGCGACGCCGACCTGATTTATCACACATAGTCCCTCACGCAGAGGTTCACCGATGGAAACCTCGCAGGGTTCATCCAGACCGCGTCTCGTCGCCCTCAACGCTCTCGCCCATCGCGCCGCCGAAACCTTCCAGCGTTTCCCGCTCGCCCTAATCGCGGCGATCGGTGCGGCCATCGTGCTTCATCGCCTGGCCGACATCTCGTTCTCCGAGACGCGTGGCGCGCAGGTCTTGTATCCGATACTCATGACTTGTGTTCTCGCCGTGCCGCTGTTCATCGCGTTGCGCGTCGCAGGTGAGGGTTGGAAGTGGTCGCGATACGCCAGGTTGGGCTTGACCGCTGCCAGCGTCCTCGCCCTGGCCGGGTACTATTTCTCCCTACCCTATCCCATCAAGGGTGCCGACCTGACGCGTTTCTTCTTGCTGTTGGCCGTCGTGCACCTGCTCGTCGCCTTCGCCCCTTTTCTGGGTCGACGGGGCGAGGAGAACGGCTTCTGGCAGTACAATAAGGCGCTCTTTTTGCGCTTCGCTGCGGCCGCGCTCTACTCGACCGTCTTGTACATCGGACTCGCTCTGGCCGTCGGCGCCTGCGAGACGCTGCTCGATTTCGACTTCGAGCCCATGATCTACCTGAAGCTCTGGTACTGGGCCGTCGCCGTCTACAATACCTGGTTCTTCTTGGGCGGAATCCCAAAGAACACCCGAGAGCTCCAGCAGGTCGAAGACTACCCGACGGCGCTTCGGGTTTTCTCGCAGTACGTCTTGATACCGTTGGTCGCCGTCTACCTGGTGATTCTGTACGCGTACCTGGTCAAGATCATCATCCAGTGGGAGCTGCCGAAGGGCTGGGTCGGGTACCCCGTCATGGGGGTCGCCATCACCGGGATGCTCGCCTACCTGCTGGTGTACCCGATCCGGGACCGCGCCGAGAGCGCTTGGATCTCGACCTATGCCAAGTACTTCACCTGGTCGCTGTTTCCGCTGATCGGGCTGATGGCCTTCGCCATCGGCACGCGGATCGGCGACTACGGTATCACCGAGAAGCGCTATGTGGCGGCCGTCGCGACCGTCTGGCTGTTCGGATCGGCCCTCTTCTCGGCCGTGAGACGGGAGCGCGCCGACATACGCGCGATCCCGATCTCGCTGTGCATCGTCGCCTTGCTGTCGGCCTTCGGTCCGTGGGGGGCTACATCCGTCTCCCGCACCCAGCAACTCGGCCGCCTGCAACGGATGCTGGTCCGCGCGGAAGTGATGGAGGACGGCGAGCTGACCGGTGACGAACGCCACCTCGAGTTCGAGCAGCAGAAGGAAATCAGCAACATCGTCAAGTACCTCCACGACTATCACGGGCTCGAGATTATCCGGCCCTGGTACGCGCGAACCGACATTCCCGCTGACGAACTCACCCCGTCGCTCGCCATGCAGGAGATGGGGCTCGAGTACATCGGGCCGCGGGCACAACAATCTGCGGGATTCTCGCTTAGTACGACGGCTCCCAACCCACTCGCGGTCGACGGCTTCGAGTTTGCCTATCGGGCGGACTATTTCTGGGGCGACGATCCCGCCCGCTTCCGAGTGATGCTGGATAGTCTGACCGAGCTTTCTTTCGATGGAACCACGGTCCGCCTGAGCCTATCCGGCTCACCGATGGCAGACCTCGAAACCGACCTTCGTCCCACGCTCACCGCACTGAGAGAGAAGAGTGAACGCGGCGAGGCGATCGGGCCCTTGGACTCGACCGTCGAAGTGGAGAACGAATGGTTCCGGTTGGCGCTGTACATGACGGGCGTGGGAGGGTCGGGCCGCCCCGACTCGTTGAGGCTAAATCAGCTCAACGCCACGTTCTTGGTCGGCCGAAAGCAAAGCCCTCGTTGAGACGAGCCAGGGACCTCGAGAGAGGCCCCCGGGCCCGCTCTCGCGGGGCTGACCCAGTCAACAGACCGAGCCCGCACCGCGGTTTCAGTTTGTGGTCGTTTGACGGTAGTGATCTATGAGCAAAGCGTTCTCGGCTTCCACATCCCGCTCCTCCGCGGTCTGTCGAGCTCGAGACGCGAGGGCCCTGCGGTAATCCGAGTCGAGCGCCAGCCGTACCACCGCGTCGGCAAATGTCTCCGGCCGGTCCGGCGGGACAAGCAGTCCGTTATGCTCCGCGCGAACGCTGTCCCGGAACCCGCCCGCATCCGCAGCGACGACGGGCAGGCCCGAGGCCATCGCCTCGAGCGCGACCAGGCCGCACGTCTCGGTGTCCGATGGCAACAGGCAGATGTCCGAGTTCGCGTAGACGTTGGCCAGCTCATTACGCGCCATGAAACCCATCCGCCTCACCCACGGTAATTTCGCCTCTAACTCCGCCGCGATCGGCCCATCCCCAACCAAAAGGAACTCCGCGGCACCGCCCAGTTGCTTTCTCGCCAGTGACCACGCGTTGGCCAAGACACCAAGGTTCTTCTCTCGTGCCAGACGCCCGACATGCACGACGATGACCGCCTCTTCCGCCAGCCCGAGGCGCTGCCGCCACTCTGGCATCCGTCGCTGGGGGCTGAACAGAGCGGTGTCCACGCCGCGTCCCCACAAGACGGCTTGCGACAGCCCTCGCCCTTGCAGCTTGGCCAGGATGGCTTCACCGGGCGTGTGCGTGAGGCGCGCCGGCCTATGAAACCAAACCAGCCAGCGCCAGACCCAGCTCTCGAGCGACGGCAGGCCATAGTCCCGGCAATAGCGAGGGAAGTCTGTATGAAACGAGGTGACTAGCGGTGTCTTGGTTCGAAGCGCGTAGCGGCGACCGACGCCCCCCAGGGGCCCCTCCGTCGCCACGTGGACGACATCGGGTGCAAAGCTACTCAGATAGCGATACGCATCGCCATACGGAGGGATAGTGAGCCGAATAGCCGGATAGGGCGGGAACGGAACGGAAGCCAATCGCAGTTGGCCATTCGCGCGCGATTCTTCCTGGCCCGGGTAGCGAGGGGCGACGACGATGACATCGTGCCCGGCTTCGCGGATAGCCGTAGCCATCCGGATCAACACCGTGGTCACGCCATTCACCTGAGGCGCGAACGTGTCCGTCACAAGCGCGATCTTCACAACCTAACGGTACGCGCGCCCAGTCAAGGCTATACGACAAGTTCGTCTCAATACGGTAACGGCCGAAGGTGGCCCCAGGCTCCCCTCGCGCCCCGGCGACGGAACAGCGCGGCGCACGAGGATGCTCGAGTCCGTAACCACCTCTACGAGGTGGCCGCGATCGTATCGGAGCGCACGTCAGCTCGGATCTGTCTCGCCGCTAGAGTCTCTTGCCGCCGCCCGATCGCGTAGCCAATGCCGAGCCAAACGAGGCAGAGCGGAGCCGCGGCCAAGGCGAGCGTCGCCATGGATACTCCCAGAAAGATGAAGGCGCCGTAGACCCATGCCGCCACTTGGTCCCCACCACGGTAGATGAAGGTGTCGATGAAATTCTTTGCTTTGTACTTATCCTCTCGGCTCACCACGGTGTAGAGGACCTCACGAGTCGGGCGCGCGACCGCGTAGTTTCCGGCGCGACGAAGAGTCTGGAACACAACCAGGACGCCCAAGAACGGCCAAAGGCCGAGGCCGGTGAAGCCGAGCACACACAGCGCCGGCAAGAGAGACAACGTTACCGCCACACCCAGCCACTTAATGAAGCGCCCGGTGAGGAAGACCTGGATCAGCACGGTCAGCAAGTTCACGGCCAAGTCGATCTTCGCAAAGAAGGCCGTGCGCGCCGCGCGATCGAAGATCGACTCTTCGACGATCGCGGTTTGCTGGAAGTAGAGAAAGGTGGCCGCCGTCGTGTAAAGTGCCATGTAGGCACAGATACCCAGGAGATAGGGCGAACGGACAAGATGGGTTATGCCGGCGAATACGCCGCCACCGAGCGGCTGGTCGGCGTCGCGTCGTGGACGGTGTGCCGAGAATCCGCGTCCGGGCTCGGTCTCGGGCAAGCCCCCGACCCGGATACCTGCCTCTTCCACCTGCGCCGCCGAATCGGGACCGTCCGTCTTGGAGAGCAGGCGAACACACTGCACAGCCAACTCGAGCAACACCACCGAGATGAGGATCAAATGGACGGCACCGATGATCTCGACCAGGACGGCGGTCGTCGCGGCGCCGAGAATCGCGCCCAGCGTGCCCCCCACGGCCATGAAGCCGAACATGCGCTTCCCCTGGGCATTGCTGAACAGGTCCACCATGAACGCCCAGAAGACCGAGACAACGAAGAGGTTGAAGACGCTGACCCACCAGTAGAAAGCGCGTCCGAGCCAGATATTCGAGCTGTCCGGCCCTAGTTTCAACAGGGCGAAGAAGATCAGCAGGTTCGCGATGAAGAAGCGATAGGTGTACGTAATGAACCGCGTGCGTGGGAGTCTCACGACAAGCGCCGCGAACGGTGGGTGCGCCAGAAACATCAAGATGGCCGTTCCCGTAAACAGCCACGGCAAGCTTCGAACACCGCTCTCGACCGCTATCTCATCGCGAATCGGCCGCAGGATGTAATAGGCGGCGAGGATTAGGAAGTAGAACGCGCACGAGAGCACCAGCGCCCTGACTTCATCTTCCTTGACATCGACAACGCGTTGGAGGAGACGCGTCACGACGGTTGCCAAATCACCACCCCTCCCTATCCGCTACGTCACGCCAGCAGCTATCCTTCCGTGCTCCGCGCATGCCAGGCGGCCAGAACCTCCTTCTCCTTCTCGGGATCCAGCCCGGCCCGCGGTGAAGCCCTACGCTCCTCGGGCAGCGTCTGCCACCATTCCAAGGTGTCTCTCGCGGAAACCGCCAGCGGTCGGTAGGTCAGCCCGGCACCCACGGCACGGCTGTTATCAAACATCGCGAAGCCCGCCATCTCGCCACGCGGTGGCACCCAGGCGGTCATGTGAGCCCACGGCGCCACTTCGTGCTCGGCAAGGAAATCGGCTTCGACCCAGGTGAAGGAGATCTCGTTACTGACAACGGCGCGCATGCCGTAGAGCAGTTCGGCCATGCTCAGGGGCGCGAGCGGGCCGACCCCGCTGTAAGTGCCGAGCGCTCGGTTTTCGATCAAGTGGATGTCGAACTCGGCCAGATCGCGGGCATCGATGTACTGAGTCGGATCGTCGGGGGTGCCCGGCGCCATCACCTCGCCGCCGCGAGCTACACGCACGGGCCAATACGTCCAGCGGTCCGAGCGGTCGCCGGGCCCGACGATCAGGTGCGGCCGAACGATGATCGCTCCTTCCGGAAATGCCTGACGTGCTTCCTCTTCGCACAGCGCCTTCAGCGCACCGTATGTCTGCCCGGTGATCTCCTCGACGGTCGGGTCATCGATGGTCGCCACGGGATCATCCTCGGTGATCCCGATCTTGCTATTGTCGGCGTGGACCGACAGTGAGGATGTGAACAGGTAGATCTCGGCCGAGTCCTTGAGTAGCTCTGCCGACTGACGCACCCATCGCGGTATGGAAGCGGAGTTGTCGATCACCGCATCCCACTCGTGACCTTTGAGCGATTCGAGATCGTCGTTTCGATCGCCCGTCAATTTCTCGACCTGATCGAAGACCTCGGGATGTACTGTAGGCTCGGTCCGACCACGGTTGAAGATCGTGACCTCGTGCCCACGCGCCAGCGCGTACTTGATCTGGTGCGGTCCCGTGAAGGCGGTCCCCCCGAGGATCAAGATGCGCAGCGATTCATCTGCTCTCGGGACTTCTAGCTCCTGAGCGTAGGCGTCCCGTAGCAGGCCGAAGCCGACCGCGCCGCTGGCTGCCGCCGTCAGCTGCAGGAACTCCCTTCTCGTCGTCGACATGGACACAGCCCCCTTCCAGCCGGTGTCGGTTTCCTCGAGTTCACCCCAGCAAGTCATCAACCTGTCAATGAGCCTCACATACTACGGCGGCCCCGGCGAGCGTGCCAGGTGTCGCAGCTCATCCGCAACCCTGTTCCGCGTGGCGCCACGATTCATTGACGACCCTACCGCTCGATCTCTAGATTTCGCCCCCGCACACTTCAGGAACCAGCAGACGACAACGGTGGCCAATCGTCACCCAAGTCTGAAACCCGACTGTTACACCGGGAGGCAAAGAGAATGCAGTCATTCAAGAACGGCGCGAGCGTCTTCCTTCTCGCACTCATCGGTTTCGCGTGCGCCGGCCCAAGCCAGCAGCCCGCCGGCCTGTCAGACGCCGACGTCGCGGCGATCCGCAAGCTGACGGAGGACGATTTCACCGCCCTCCTCGCCGATCACGACTTCGAGGGCGTCGGAGGAACCCTGACGGAGAACGCCGTCATCATGCCGTTCGGCGAGCCCGCCCAGCAGGGCAAGGCCACGATCCTTGACGTGCTCGAGCGCAACTGGGGCGTGCTACCCATCGCTGAATTCACGCAGGAATCGGTCAAGATCGACGGGCGCGGCGACCTGGCCTATGCTCGCGGAACCTACGCGATCAAGGTCCAGGGTGAGGGGATGCCCGAGATTAGAGACCAAGGGAAGTACCTGATGATCCTGGAGAAGCAGCCAGATGGGTCCTGGCTCGTCTCGACCGCCAGCTATAGCCGGAACATCGCCCGGCCGGAGGTGCAGGGCGGCTAGCGTAGGCGCACGCGCCGCGCGGCGAACCCTCTATCGGTGGCGTCGCGCGGCGTTTCTCCAATCGCGCGCGTGAAGACGCTTGGCTTCGACGCTTGGCCGCCGAATTAGCTGCCATCCTCCAGGGCGTGCCAGGCGGCCAGAACTTCGATTTCTTTGTCGTTCGGTAGCTTTCCGAGCCTGGCCCGCCGCTCCTCCGACTGCGCCTTCCACCACTCGAGGTTGTCCCAGGCTGTGACCGCCAGCGGCCGATAGGTCAGCCCCGCCTCGAACGCCCGCTCGGCGCTGATCGTGGACATCCCCAGTGTGTCCCCACGCGGAGCCACCCATGGCACCATATAGTACACGCCATGTTCTGCCAGAAAGTCCGTATTGACCCAGGTGAAGGCCACGGCGCTCGACGTGATCGCCCGCACTCCGTGGACCAGTTCAGCCACCGAGAGGCACGATTGCGGACCGGTG
>JASFMO010000154.1:0-7496 GCA_050117535.1 Gemmatimonadales bacterium
CGAACTAGCGGGTGGATTTGAGGCGGCTCGGGCATTCACCGCGCGGCTAAACCTTGCGCGGCGGGCCGTCAGTCTGGGTGGCACAGAAACGCTCGTCGTCCATGCGGCGTCGATGATTCATGCCCGTCTCACGCCGGAGCAGCGAGCCGAGGCCGGAATATCGGAGAACCTGATTCGCGTCTCGATAGGCTTGGAGGCTCCCGGCGATATCATGGCCGACTTCGACCAAGCTCTGGGTGGCTGAAATCGAAGGTGGGGTAGGGAGTAGGGTGCGGGGGGGCTAAGCCCCCCCATCTGATGCCGCTGTCGCGCCGCCCTGGTTGGCCGGCGAATCAGCGACGGTCGCGGGCGGCGTCCGCCTCCGCTTCGGTTGCGGCGAAAGTACCAGTCGTCAATTCGAGGACGAGGCGATCGGCGTCATAGACGTCGTCGAGGGCTTCGAGCATGCCTCGGACATCCACGGCTACCGCTCGATTGAGACGCGGGTCGTAGATGTAGTCCCCCGGCAAGCTCTCAATGTTACCATCGAAGATCAGACCCACGGCCTGCAAGTCGCTGTTCACCACTGGCGAGCCCGAATTCCCGCCGATGATGTCGGCGGTGAGAACAAAGTTCAGCGGAGTGGCCAAGTCGAGGGACTCGGGTGGATCGAGCCAGGCTTCGGGTAAGTCCCACTCGCTGCCGGGTCCAAATGAATGGAAACGGTCGTACATGCCGTAGAAGGTGGTGTAGTAAGGAGCGATCGTTCCATTGTATTCGTAGCCGCGCACGACGCCGTCGGCGATACGGAGCGAAAAAGTCGCATCGGGGGGAAAGCGCGTGCCGTAGACGTCGAATCGGGCACGCCCGAGTTCCATGGCAACCGCGTCCTCCTGTTCCTCGAGGTCCTGCATCGAGATCTGAAAATTTGCGAACCTTTGGATGAACGCGCCGACCATCTGAAGCGCGGGGTCGCTCAGGGTCAGCGTGCCGGCTTCCAGGGCGGCGGCGGCGCGCGCCGAGTCGGCTAGTGCCGAGCCCGAAAGCAGGCTGTCGGCGGCTTCCGCCGGTGAGCGGTCCCCCATGATGCTCATGACGGTCGGACTGGTCGCTCCCAGGTGGACCTGGAAATCGCGTAGCCTTTCCGTCAGCAGGGCATGCTGAAGTTCCAGCGGCTGGTCTTCGAGGGCGAGTATGCTCTGCTTCACATCGGTGAGCGATTCCTCCGGCGCGCCGCGCTGGCGCTGGATCAAGTAGAGAAATGCGCTCCAGGCTCGCAGAAGGAGGGCGGATTCATAGTCTGGGTTGCCCAACGAGAAGAATGCGCTGAGTTCCGCCTGCCAGTCAGCCTTCCGCTGCTGTATCGAAGCCATACGATCGAGCAGGTCGCCGTAGCGCTGGGTGAGAGCGGAATCGGCTTCTAGCGCTTCGCGGAAGCGAAGTTCAGAGTCGCTTCGCCTGGCCATCGTGACGGGATCGTGCAATCCCTCCCACATTCCCTCGTATGCCTTTCGCGAGTTCTGTAGACTGAAGATGACATTACGGAGGTCTAGCTCCTCACCGATGTCCGGGTACCGCTCGTAGTAGGCTTGGAGTGCCGCAGCCCGGCTTTCGGTGAAGTCGATAACGGCTCTCTCCTGGACGTCGCGCCGATACTCGAGTTGAGCGACGGTCTGCAGACGGTTCGTGCTGCCCGGGTTGCCGATGACGAACACGGCGTCGCCTTCGCTGACCCCTTGCGGGTTCCATGCGAAGAAATAGTCCGTCTGCAAAGGTTGTCCTTCCTGGCCGTAGACGCGATAGAAGGACATGTCGACGTCGTAGCGCGGATAGGTGAAGTTGTCGGGGTCACCGCCGAAGAAGGCGACCTTGCCGTGAGGCGCCATGACCAATCGTACGTCCTCGTAACGCTGGAATACGTAGGCCGAGTAGCGCGCACCGTTCCACAGCGCGATCGTCTCGACAAAAACCCCGCTTTCCTCGCCGCCGTACTCTGCGGCTAGTCTGTCCCCGGCTTCTTCGATCGCGGTCTCTCGCGCCGCCGCGCGTTCCGCTTCATCCGCGATGCCCTCAAGCGCTGAGAAAATCTCTTCGCTCACGTCGACGATGGCGATGAGCTGTTCGGCGTAGAGACCGTCCACCGGGCGCTCCTCCCGGAGGGAGCGCGCGTAGAAGCCGTTGTCCAGCAGGTTCTCGCCGTCTCGACTCACTTGTGTGATGCTTTCTCGGGCGCAGTGGTGGTTGGTCATCACCAAGCCGTGAGGGGAGACGAAGGAGGCCGAGCAATTGGGTATGCGCAATGCCCCCAGTCGTGCCCGGGCGAACCATGCCGAATCGGGGGCGAAGTCATAAGCAGTGGCGAAGTATTCCAGCGGGGGATACTCAAAGGTCCACATCTTCCCGTTGTCGAACGGTCCAGCCGTGACCGTGTCGAGTCCGGGCAGCGTGACCAAGGCAGGGCGCGGCGGTGGCGCTACCTGGGCGGGTACGGTATCCACGGGTGCAATTGAGGGCGTGGGCTCCGATACGGATTGCGGACCACCGCAGGCCGTCGCGGTGACCCCCCCGAGCACGATCGCCAGGCCCGCCTCGATCGCTCTTCGCCTGATTTTCATCATCCTCTCGCCGATCTCCCCGTTGGGGTGTAGTGTCAACAGAACACGTCCATGCGGCAGCGAATGTGGCGTGTAGGAGCGCGGTGCGCAACGCGGGGGAAGGCAGCTTGGAAACCACGAGCTACCGAGGATAGCCTTGTCGGGCGAGGCTGGGCTGGCTGGCGCTGGCTGGGCTGCTCGGGTAGAATTCGGGTCCAACTCTTGGCTAAACCACTGGAGATTGTAGGCCCAACTCGATGCCGAAGCGGGAAGACATAGGGAGCGTTCTGTTGCTGGGAAGCGGGCCGATCGTCATCGGTCAGGCCTGTGAGTTCGACTACTCTGGGACGCAGGCCGTTCGGGCGCTCAAAGAGGAGGGTTATCGAGTCATTCTGGTGAACTCGAATCCCGCCACGATCATGACCGATCCCGATCTGGCGGATGCGACGTACATCGAGCCGCTGACCGCCGAGTGGGTGGAACGCGTGATCGAGCGTGAAAGGCCGGATGCGTTGCTCCCGACGATGGGCGGACAGGTCGGTCTGAATGTCTCGCTCAATCTTTTCGACGCGGGCGTGCTCGAGAAGTACGGCGTAGAGCTGATTGGAGCAGATGCCAGGGCGATACGGCTCGCCGAAGATCGGGAAGAGTTCGCCGAGGCGATGCGCCGAATCGGGCTCGAGGTCCCGCACGGGGGCTTCGCCCACTCACTCGAGGAGGCCGTGGCTGTAGCCGAGGAGACGGGATTTCCGGCTATCGTGCGCCCATCGTTCACGCTCGGTGGCACAGGCGGTGGCATCGCCTATAACCGGGCCGAGTTCGAGCAGGTCGCTCGGACGGGCCTCGAGGCATCGCCGATTGGGGAGGTGTTGATTGACAAGAGCGTGATCGGGTGGAAGGAGTACGAACTGGAAGTGATGCGCGATCACGCCGACAATGTTGTAATTGTCTGCTCGATCGAGAATTTCGATGCCATGGGCGTCCATACGGGCGACTCGATCACCGTTGCGCCGGCGATGACGTTGTCCGACGCCGAGTACCAGGTGATGCGCGATGCCGCGATCGAGTGCATACGGGAGATCGGTGTCGCCGCGGGCGGCTGCAACATTCAATTCGCGGTCAGCCCCGAGACGGGTGAGATGCTCGTGATCGAGATGAATCCGCGGGTGTCGCGTTCGTCGGCGCTGGCATCGAAGGCGACGGGCTTTCCCATCGCGCGCATCGGGACCAAGGTAGCCGTGGGGTATCGTCTCGATGAACTCCCCAACGCGATAACGCAGGAGACTCCCGCGTCCTTCGAGCCGGTTCTCGACTACGTGGTCGTAAAGATCCCCCGTTTCGCGTTTGAGAAGTTCCCGAGCGCGGACCCCACGCTAGGCGTGCAAATGAAGGCGGTCGGCGAAATCATGGCCATCGGCCGCACCTTCAAGGAGGCCTGGATGAAGGGCTTCCGCTCGTTAGAGAATGGACGCGCCGGCTGGGTGTGCGGCCAGTTCCTGGCGGACGACGGTCTGTCCGCCGACGATCACGAGACGTTGCTTGCGGCGCTGCGCCAACCCACGGCAGATCGGCCATTCCAGATCAAGCGCGCGTTGTCGAACGGTCTGACCGTTGATGAGATCAGCGAGGCGAGCCACATCGACCCGTGGTTTATCGAACAACTCGGTCAGATCGTCGAGGCGGAGGCCTGGTATGCTTCGCTTCAGGAACCCACGCGCGAGTCGACGTGGGAATTGAAGCGATTGGGTTTTGGCGATGCGCACCTTGCACACCTTCGGGACGAGACCGAGTCGCAGGTGCGAGATCGACGTTGGGCGTGGGGCATCCACCCGTCCTACAAGATGGTCGATACGTGCGCGGGCGAGTTCCCTGCCGCAACGCCTTACCTGTACAGTACCTACGAGGAAGAAAACGAGTCGGTCCGCAGCGATCGACCCAAGGTGGTGGTCCTAGGAAGCGGGCCCAATCGGATTGGGCAAGGTGTCGAGTTCGACTATTGCTGTGTTTCGGCAGCCTTCGCATTGGAGGCCGAGGGCTTCGAGACGATTATGGTCAACTCGAATCCGGAGACCGTGTCCACCGATTTCGATGTCAGCGACAAACTCTATTTCGAACCACTGACTTTGGAAGATGTCCTCGAGATCGTTCGCTTGGAGCGACCGCAGGGTGTTGTGGTTCAGATGGGTGGACAGACGCCTCTGAAGCTGGCATCGCAGCTCGATGCCCTCGGGATCCCGATACTCGGAACGCCGGTCGATGCCATCGATCGCGCCGAGGACCGCGAGCGGTTCGAGGCGCTGGCCCGCGAGCTGGGGATCGAGCAGCCTGCCAATGGGCTGGCGATGAGCGAGGCCGAAGCGCTCAGGGTGGCGGAGCGGATCGGCTATCCGGTGCTGGTGCGCCCGAGCTACGTACTGGGTGGCCGGGCGATGGAGATCGTGTACGACGAGGAGTCGCTGAAGGGCTATTTCGGGCGCGCCATCCGCGCCTCGCCCGAGCACCCCGTGCTGATCGACAGCTTTCTGGAGGATGCTTTCGAGGCGGATGTGGATGCGGTCGCGGACGGCGAGACTGTGCTGATCGGCGGCGTCATGCAGCATATCGAGGATGCCGGGATCCACTCGGGCGATTCGGCCTGCTGCGTACCGCCCTACTTGCTGCGCGACGAACACGTGCAACAGATGGAACAACATACGCGGGCGCTGGCGAAGGCGCTGGGCGTCGTGGGCCTGATCAACGTGCAGTTTGCCGTGAAGGATGGAGTCGTGTATGTCCTCGAGGTGAACCCGCGAGCCAGTCGCACAGTACCGTTTCTCAGCAAGGCAACGGGCCTGCCGCTGGCACGACTCGCTGCCCGCTGCATGGTCGATCGCAGTCTTTCCGAGTACGATCTCCATGTAGATACCGAGCTACGAGGGGTGGCGGTGAAGGAGTCTGTCTTTCCCTTCGAGAAGTTGCCGGGAGTTGACGCGCTGTTGGGTCCGGAGATGCGCTCGACGGGAGAGGTGATGGGCATCGCCGATTCTTTCGGGCTGGCTATGGCGAAGGCGCAGGTCGCGGCCGGCAACCCGCTGCCGCTCTCGGGCCGGATCGTGGTCACCGTCCACGATGACGACAAGCCTAGTGTGACCCCGATCGTCAGACGCTTTCACGAACTTGGCTATGAGATATGGGCCACCAGCGGAACGGCGCGGTACTTGAAGGGACGCGGTATCCCCGCGCAGTCGGTCTTGAAAGTGCACGAAGGCCGTCCAAACATCGTCGATCATCTAATCTCGGGCGACATCGATCTTCTGATCAATACACCCTTGGGCAAGCATGCCCAATTCGACGACTACGCTATCCGGCGTGCGGCTATCCAGCAACGCGTACCGTATACGACGACGCTGTCGGCCGCTTCGGCGCTTTGTGATGCCGTCATCGCGCTTCGCCATCGGACGTTGGCGGTCTTGAGCCTGCAAGACCGAGCGCGGCGGTCGGAGGTGGCCAGCACAGACTGAGCGTCGCGAACTCGGCTCATTGATCCGTGTATTCTACTACTGAACCGCGAGAGCGTTTTGGCGATCGGGAATCGGTCGGAGAATGACTGAACAAATGCCGACGGTATTGGTGGGGCGCGTCGTAGGCACGGAACGCAAGCCAAACACCACTCACGAGTTTCATTTCTGGACCGGCCGCGAGGCGGCGATCGGTATTGGCTCGATCGTCAAGGTCGTCGCCGAGGGGCAGTCCGTCTATGGAGTGGTAGTGGAGGGCTTCAGCTACAGCGATCTCGTCTCACCCCTACACGACTACATCGGCGCCGATGCCAATCCGGAGTCGGAATCGCGATCGCCGTCGGCGAGACCAGAGATCCGGCTCTATACGGCGGCGGTACTGCGTCGCGAACCGGAAGAGCCGGTCCAGCCCGTCCCGATGGGTGCTGTCTACTTGGCGAACGATCAGGACGTGGTCGTAGGCCTGCGGATGGATGCCTATGTCGGTGGCGAGCGCGACACAGGGATTCCGGTCGGACTCTACACGAGCGGCGGGCTCGAGGCGCGCGTCTACCTCGATGCCGATTTCCTGCTTGGACCCGAGGCTGCGCATCTCAACATCACGGGCGTCAGCGGACTCGCGACCAAGACGAGCTTGGTCGAGTTTCTGCTCGCCTCCGTGTTTCAGCACATGCCCGAGACCAAAGGGTCGGTGGCGGCCGTGTGCTTCAACGTGAAAGGGCCGGACCTCCTCTTCCTCGATCAACCGGGCGATCTGGATGAGAGCGATCTCCACATGTACGACAGTCTCGGGATCCCCGCCCGCCCCTTCGACAACGTTCGCTACTACGCACCGTATCGCGCGGATGGCTGGAACCTGAACACGCTCAGGACGCACGTCGACTTGAGCCGGAGCGTCGAACCGCTTCGCTGGGGACTGAAGGAGGTAATGCAGTTCTCCGAAGTGCTGCTGACGCGCGATGACCTCGACGCGAAAGCGGATGCTTTGATCGACTTCATACGGGACCGTGTCCTGGACCAGGACTTCGGTCCCAGTTCAGGTCACCCGGTGATGCGCGACCACCTCGTCCGCACGTTTCGAGAGCTAGAGGACTGGTTTGACGACGTTTTGTTGTGCTGCGAACAGAGTGGATCCGATCGTTGGATGACCCATCACACGGCGACAATTCGGAAGGTCAGAAATCGCTTGAACGGGATCGTTAGTCGAGCGCATGGCCTCGTAGTCAATGACGCGGCAGTGAGCGACCTACCGTGGGGCGAGCTCGAGGACCGGGCCGTGTACGTCATCGATGTGGCGAACGTCGAACCCGAGGCACAAGACTTGGTCTTCGCACGAGTCGTCTCGAAGCTACGCGAAGGTTTGGAATCGGGTTCGCTCGGTGTGAACCACGTGGTGGTGTTCGTCGACGAGCTGAACAAGTACGCC
>JASFMO010000155.1:0-7486 GCA_050117535.1 Gemmatimonadales bacterium
CGAAGCTACATCTATCAGGGTGCGTCGGACAATCATGGTTGGCGAGACCTGAGAGCCTGGGCTTCTGTGCTGATGGTCCTGCAGGTCCTGCTGTACCTGGCCTTCTGAACGAAGCCGGAGACGGAACTGGACGACAAGAAGACCTTCGAGCCCTTCGTGATCCTCGGCGTGTTCTGGTCGTTGTTCGGCATCATCGTGTTGGTTGCCACGTTTTTCGTGCGCGAGACGCCGATGGTCCCCGCGCTGCGAGGGGTCGTCACCAATCTCATCGCCGGTGCGCTGTTGCTTGGCGTCGGCATCGCCTCGCTTCTCAAGGGGAGGGCGAATCTCCGCAAGCGAGGTTCGGGGGCTTGAGCGACGCTCGGGTCAGCATTTCCCCTTCCTATAATAAGGAGCAGGCGACGGCCAGCCTGTCCGCGCCAGCGACCTCGTTTCCGGCCAGGCTGTGGAGCAAGCCCCGCCGACCGACGCGCGTCGAGCTCGTCTACCTGCCGTACTACTTCTTCGACATTGAGCTGGCTCAGGACGACGGCATACAGACGGTCGGCATCGCTGTCGACGGGATACTGGGAGCGACGGTGTTCTTCATCGGCGATACGCTGGTGCGGGTGCGGGACTCGGTTTGCGATAGCGCGGTCTGCGAATTCGCGCAGCCTCCGAGCGCTGCGCGAGAGACCGCTTTGCATGAATACCGATGGCTCATGCTCGAGCACGGGCTGCGCAACAAGCGCGCGGTCTCGGTAGAGGAAATCTCCGAGCCCGAGCGGGTGCACTACCCGTTCTGGGTCGCCTACTTCAAGAAGCGCGGCTCTTACGACTTCAAGGCGTTGGATGCCGTCTCCGGGGAGATCCAGGGCATCAAGATGCGGAAGGTGTTTCTCGCCGCCTTCCGGCAGATGAACCACTAGCGGACCGAGAGAAACCGATCTTACTCACAAGCGTCGACAGAGCGGGAAGTCCTTGGAGTCTGACGTCCGCGTTGACGTATCTTTGACCCTTCATTCGCATCGTCATCCAGACAAAATCGCTCGCCGCGGCCACGGCCGGGAGGTATAATGTGGGTACGATGCCGAAGACCCGAATCACCTGGGCGGACGTCCAGCTCATGCCGGAGGATGGTAAGCTGTACGAGGCGATCGACGGGGAACTGTACGTGACCCCGGCGCCCGTGCTCCGCCATCAGTGGATCAGCGCCAATCTGATGGCCGCGCTGCACAAGCTGCTGGTGGAGCCGGGACACGGTTGGCTATTCGCCGCACCCACCGGCGTGGAATTCCCGGAGACGGAGGAAGGTGTTCAACCGGACATCCTCTTCATCTCGAAGGATCGACGCGAGCGGCTGAACAAGCCCGGGATCACCGGCGCACCCGACCTGGTGATCGAGATCGGCTCGCCCGGCACGGCGAAGCGCGACCGATCGATCAAGAAGAAGCTGTACGAGCGCCAGGGCGTGCCGCAGTACTGGATCGTCGATCCCGAGACGGAGGTCGTGGAGGTTTGGGATTTCGCCGCCGGAGCGCGGGAGCCGTCTCGATTCACGAGCAATCTCCCCGTTCGCTTGGGAGGCCTGGACCACGGCGAGATCGATCTCGAGACCGTCTTTCCGCCCGAGTTCTAGAGGATCTTCCGTGCCCGCTACCCGCTGAGCTGAAGCACCGCCATCACCCTGTTCACTCCTCCTTGACCAGCAGCGGATTCACATCGCTGCTAGTCAGGGGCACCGCAGAATCATTGGGTGCTCGAGGCCAGCGCGTCCCCGAGGTCGATCATCCAGAGCGAGCTGCCGCGCTGGATCTCGCCCTGGTAGGCGATGTAGCGGCCGTCGGGCGACAGCTGGTAGTACCAGAATTCGGAGTTCTCGTCTTGCGTGATCGCGACCGGCTGCCCGCCATCGCGAATCGGTATGAACCAGACGTCGGTGCCATAGTCGGGTAAGCTTTGGGCGAAGACCGTCAGCGCCTGGCTGTCCGGCAGCCAGCGGATGCCCCAGCCGACGCCGATCTGAGTATCGATGTAGCGGGGTGCTGACGCGGCCTGACCGTCTGGGGTCATCGGGATCAACAAGATCTTGAAGCCATCTCCTCTATCGCTTCCGCTCTTGTAGAACGAGGCGGCGATCCAGCGGCTGTCCGGCGACCAGACCACATCATCGAACAGCCCGTCGACGAGGGCGAGTCGGCGAACAGGGGCGTCAGGGCCGTCGGCGACGACAACGGCCACGGAATCGCCGGCCGCCTCGGTCCAGGCGACGCGATTCCCGTACACGCCCCAGAAAGTCCGCGTCCCCAGATCCAGGGGGAACGACCGAATCAGCCGCGAGGGACCCTCGAAGGAGGTGATTCGCAACTCTTTGCGGTCGCCGCGCGCTTCCATATAGAGGAACTCGTCGCCTACCGTCGGCAGCCCGCCGGGCGCGTCGAGCCCTTTGAGTGCAAGCGAGGCGGCAGAATCTGTCACCTGGCGGACTTCGCCGTCGGACACCCGTGCGATCTTCAGGGTTTCTGGCCCGCCGTCCTCCGAGGCGGTGAAGGCGATGTAACGCCCGGACTCGGATAAGACGACCGGGGTTCGGTACGAGCTTGTGTGCAGGTCCGGGATTATCGTGTATTCCTCCGCCGCGCCGCCCTCGACGGGCACGGCCATCGTCGCGACTCGGCCGTCCAACCGTGTCTGGTAGATCACGCGCTCGCCGTCGGGCGTCCAACCGATGGGCATATCGTTGGCTCGTGCATCGCCCAGCTGGCGCATGGCGCCACCGGCAACCGGCAGAATGCGAAGCGGGCTGACGCTGTTGCGGATAACGGTCATCAGATAACGCCCGTCGGACGTGAACTGCCCGCCCCACATCTCACGGGGAAGAGCGACGCGGGCCAGGGTCTTTCCGTCCGGCGTCTGAATATCGTTTACGACATCTCCTGCTGACGTGGGTGCTTCGCTTCGCACGAGTCGATAGCGAATGTCGGGGGCCGAGCTTCCCGTGGGGACCTTCTCGACGACCTCGGGATCACCGCCGTCGACGGCGACGCGCCACACTTTGGAGGGCGTTCCCGGTGTGTCGCTCCACATGAAGTAGAGGTGCCGGCCGTCTCTCGACCAGGCCCTAAGTTGAGGCTTTCTGGGCAACCGCACGACGGTGCGGGCGTTACCGCCCCGCGCCGGAATGATCTTCAGCGCCATGCCTTGCTCGGCGCCCTCGGTGGCCCAGACGCGGTAGGCGATCCACTGGCCATCGGGTGACACGGGACTGGGCCCGAAAGAGGGCTCGAGGGTCAGGCGCTTCGCCGGGCCCGTTGTGGCCCCGGTCTCGGGGTCGATGGCCATCGTCATCAGTCCGTCGACGGAGTTGGACTGAAACACGATCCGATCAGATGTGGGGAACCACCGCGTTTGGGTATCCCAATTGCCCGAGGTGAGTTCGATGGGGTCGCCGCCCTTCACCGATACGAGCCGCAATCCTGCAGTTGCCTCGGCGCCCGTCGCGTGCGAGTACACGATCCAACGGCCATCGGGCGACACTCGCGGGAACATGATGTCCACCGTGTCCGACGCGAAGACCTGCGTGTAGCGCGGCTCGATTTGCGGGACGCCCTCCTGCGGCGCTTCCGTTTGCGTCTGCCCTGTAACCACGCCGACGGCGGCGAAGACGACGGCGAAAATGAGGACGACCGCGGAAGGCGATCGCCGCAACGCTGGGATCGTGGCTCGCTGGTTCATGCTGCCCTGCCTCGTTTCCTGGGTCGGCGGCCCGGCGCCCCGGGGGGCGCGGCTTCGTTGCCTCCCGATCATGGCAGGGGCGGTGCCAGGAGGCTCCAGACGGCTAAGTCGTTGTGGTAGATTTCGCTGCGGTCGTGATGCGGGCCCGGGTGCGCCGACATCCGGCTACGCTTCGTGACCACGATGGTCACGTTCCGTTACCATCAGCCCGTGTTTGGCGATCAAGCGGTCGAGCCGTGGCCGCGAGATCCCGAGGATGCGCGCCGCCTGTCGCTTGTTGCCGCCGGTGCGGCGCAGGACCCGCTCGACGTGGGCCCGCTCCGCGGCGTCCAGCGTCGCGTCGTCGCTCACTTCCGCGCTCGCGAGCGGGCCCTGGACTTCGGTCGCCGGTCCAAGCGACAGGTGCTCGGCCGTGATGGCCGGCCCGCGAGCGAGCACGACGGCTCGGGTCAGCGTGTTCTCCAACTCGCGCACGTTCCCGGGCCAGTCGTACGACGTAAGGGTGCGCAACGCATCGTCCGCGATCAGGCGGACGTCCTTGTGCAGGTCCCGAGCGATGCGGGCGAGAAGGTGGTCGGCCAGGAGCGGGATGTCGTCGCGCCGCTCGCGCAGCGGCGGGACCCAGATCTCGACGACCTTGAGCCGGAAGTAGAGGTCCTCGCGAAAGTCGCCGCTCTCGATCCGCCCCTCGATCGAGCGATTGGTCGCGGCGATGACCCGCGCCTCGGTGCGCCGCGGCCGCTCGCCGCCGACGAGATAGAACTCGCGATCCTCCAATACACGCAGCAGTTTGGCTTGGAATGACGGGCTGACGTCGCCAATCTCGTCCAAGAAGATCGTGCCGGCGCCGGCTAGCTCGAAGCGGCCCCGGTGCTCGGCGACCGCGCCCGTGAAGGCGCCGCGAACGTGACCGAACAGCTCGGACTCGAGCAATGTCTCGGTCAGAGCCGTGCAGTTCACCGCGACGAGCGGCTCCTGCGCGCTGGCGGAGTTGAAATGGATGGCCCGAGCTATGACTTCCTTGCCCGTCCCGGTCTCGCCACGGATGAGGACCGGGGCGCGATTGGACGCCAGCGTGCCGATCAACTTGTAGATCTCAATCATTCTGGGATCGCGGCCCACTAAGTGGTTGAGCGCGTATGGCTCGGCCGCTTCCTCGCTCAGTTGCCGGGCGCGCCGCTTGACCCGCCGACCTTGCAGGCAACGCTCGATCAGCAGATCGATCTGGTCCAGATCGAGCGGCTTCACCAGGTAGTCGTAGGCGCCGGCCTTCATCGCCTCCATGGCGCTCCGCATGTCCTCGTGCGCCGTGATCACGAGCACGTCGATATCGGGCGCCGCTTCGCGCACGCGCCGCAACAATTCCAGCCCGTCCATGCCGGGCATGCGCAGGTCGGTGATGACCAGCGCGGGGTCGAACTCGGCCAGCCGTCCCAGCGCCTCCTCGGCGCTGGCCGCGGTGGCGACGTCATGGCCGGACCGCGTCAGGTGATGCTCGAACGTCTCGCGGATCGAAGCGTCGTCGTCCACGACCAGGATCCCACGGTTCATGACCTTATAGCCTCCGCTTCCAAAGGCAGGGTGACGACGAACTCGGCGCCGCTTCCGGCGGTGGCCGGCTCGGCGACGGCCAAGGCGCCACCGTGCTCCTCCACCGTACGCAGCGCCAGCGACAGGCCGAGCCCGGTCCCCTTTTCCTTCGTGCTGTAGAACGGCCGGAAGATCTCCTCGCGCAGCGCGTCGGAGATGCCTGGCCCTTCATCGGCCACGCGGATCTCGACGCGACCGGGCCTCTCCAGCCGTGTCGTCCCGATCCGCAGCGTTCCGCCGTCCGGCATCGCTTCGGCGCCGTTCAGGAACAGATTGAGGAACGCCGCCTTTACCTCCTCGGCGTTTGCGACCACGACATCGTCGTCGGCGCGATAGTCCACTTGCACGTCGATCCGCTGCTGGTCCAACTGCGCTTGCATCAGTTCCAGCGCATCGTTCAATACCTCGTGCATCGAAGCCGCCGCCCGGGCCGTCGATCGCGGTCGGCCCAGGCTGAGCACGCCGCTCACCACCTGCTCGAGCCGCTCGATTTCGCGCAGCGCGATCTCGATGGGCCGCGCCGACTGTTCCGGTATGTGGCCGGCGCGCACATCGCGGTCGAGGCTCTGCAGGTTCAGCTTGAGCGATGTGAGCGGGTTGCGGATCTCGTGGGAGACCTGCGAAGCGAACTCCCCTACCACGGCCATCTGCCGGCTGGCCTCGATTTGCCTCAATGTCTCGCGCAGCTTGGCGACCATAAGCCCGAACGCGTCGGTCAGTCGGCCTACCTCGCCGACGGCGGCCGGCGGCAGCGGCGGCGTGAAGTTGCCGGCACCGACCTGGTCGGCGGCGGCCGTCAGCGCCAGCAGCGAGCGGGTCTCGCGTCGCGTCATCCAGGTGAAGACGGTGGCGACCGCGACGGCGACCACCAGGATGAGCGCGAGGATCCGAGTCCGCATGCGGTGGAAGGGGGCCGCGAACTCGGCCACCGAGCCCGAGGCGATCATCGTCCAGGGCGGCTGTGCGAGGCTGGCGAAAGCGGCAACGCGGGTGGTGTCCCCTTCGCGATAGCTGAACTGACCGCGATTGCTGTCGATGGTCTTTGGGTCGATGTCCCAGCCGTCCGAGCCCGTCAGCGCGTTCAAGCTCTGGTCGCGATAGGCATGGCTGGGGTGATACACGACGATCCCACGGGAACGGTCCACGACCGTCGAGTACCCGGTCTCGCCGAATCGGGCCGCCAGTTGTTCGTACGGCAGCAGCGACTCGAGATCGAGCGCGGCGTGCAGCGTCCCGATTGGGCCCGAGCCGGCCGCGTCGTAGATTGGGCGTTCGACCGTCATCCAGTTGGACGGATAGGGGACCTGCGCTTCGTCAAAGTCGATCGTGCGATCCTCGTTGCCCGGCGGCAGCCGGTAGACGGTCGCCCCGTCAGCGTCGCGAAACTCGATCCAGCCGTAGGAGTGGCCCAGGACGTTCCACGCCTGCCGCAGATAGGAATCGGCGCCGGCGAGCGCAGCGTTCCGGGTTCCAGCGTCGTCGCCGCCCAGCGCCTGATAGAGCCGCTGCGTTTCGGCATTGTCGGCCAGTAGCAACAGCTCCGACTGCCGCAGCGCGTAGCTTCCCCGTAGCTCCGCGGCTGCGCGCGTGGCGATCTCGTCCACCTGGGTCGCGATGAGCGCCTCGAGTGCTCGCATCGAATAGATGTAGTCGAAGACGCCGATGGCGATGAGCGGTAGTACGGCGAAAGCCGCAAACAGCGCTAGGAACTTGGCGCGGAGTGACATCGCAGGTTCCTCCGGGCTCCAGCCACGGCGTAAGGATCGGGTCGATTCGAGGCGAGCAAACGAACGACGGCTTCGGGAAGGAATCTGGCGACGCCTTCGCTATGTCGCTAGCAGGGAGAAGCACGCGTCCCCATCAGGCGCGCGCGAAGTAGCTCCAGGTCATCTGCTGCATGTTGCTATTCGTTTGCCTTCTGCCCGTGCGTGCTGTCGCCCTGCCGTTAGGCCGCTCGTTGAGAATGTAGTGCTTGACCCGCGCTTGACTGCCAGCCGTCAGGATTTTCCGCAGTAGCAACCGACCGATCCAGAGCAAAGTAGGAGGTGAAGTCATGAACGCTCACCGGATCGCGGCTCTAATCGCTGTCCTCGCCTTTGCAGCGTCCGAGGTCTTCGCTCAACAAGCCACTCCGCTGGCACCGGGCACCCGAGTACGCGTCGGCGTGCCTACAGTTTCGGAT
>JASFMO010000156.1:0-7445 GCA_050117535.1 Gemmatimonadales bacterium
CCCGGCGCTCGCTCGCGTCTACACCGCCCAGGGCAGACGAGACGACGCGCGCGCCGTTCTGGAAGCGGCCGAAACGGGATCGCTCGAGTCCCAACTCTACGCCTACGTGGGCGTCGGAGACATGGACCGCGCCCTCGAGACTCTCGATCGGGCCTACGAGAGACGTGCCTTGTGGTTGTTGGAGTATCCGCGCCTCGATCCCTACTTCGATCGACTGCGCGCGGATCCGCGATTCGCCGCGCTGATGCGCCGGATCGGCCTCGACTGACGAGCAACCACAGCGCACAGCGTGAGCTACCGCAACATCGAGCGTGGAAAGGCTGCCACAATAACCTAGTCCGCGGACTCCTTCCTCACGCCTTGGAAGTCGAAGGCTACTGACATTAGCCTCCCGCCGACGTCTTGCACCGCTGTCCTCACCGCCTCGGCGGCGTCGCGGCGAACGACGAAGAGCATGCAGCCGCCGGCGCCCGCGCCGCACGCCTTGCCACCGATCGCACCGGCCGCTTTGGCCGCCGCTTCGACCCGTTCCATGGTTGTCGTGGATTGCCCGGCGTCCAGCGCCCGCTGATGCCGCCAGTTCGCTTCCACGACTTCCCCCAGCGCGTCAATGTCGGCCGCGTCCAGCGCGTCGCGGGCAGCCAAGGCGGCAGCGCGAATTCCGTCCAACGCCGCGACGATCTTCCGATCGCCCGACTCGAACCCGCGCATGACGCGCGCGATCGCGTCTCCCGAGATGCGCGAGCCGCCCGTGTAGCAGAGGACGAGCCGCGACTGGAGCTCGCGCACGAATTCGGGCGCCGGCTTCAGACGATTGGCTGTCACCTCCGGATCGCGGAATTCGAGCAGCAGAAGGCCGCCCAGCGCGGCAGCGTATTGGTCCTGCTTGCCCCCGGCCACCTGCAATTCCTCGGTCTCCAGCAAATGGGCCAGCTCAGCCGCCGCCTCGGGGTTCAGAGGCGCGCCGGCGGCGGCGCGCGCCGCCGTGATCAGGGCCACGCCGAGGGCGCCGGAGGCCCCGAGGCCGCTGCCGGCAGGCACCGTACTGCGCGTGCTCACCTCCCAACCCTCGGCCAGCCCGCTCCTCTTCACCGCCGCCTTGATCAGATCGAGATCACCGTCGTAGACCAGGTCGCTCACGGACGCGACTTCCAGCGACTGGTTCAGGTCGGCGGAACTGAGACGGATGCCGCTGGCACGCTTGCGAACGTCGACGCGGACGTGCGATGCGACCGCTACGTTGACTACGACACCGCCACGGTGGGCTGAATATGGCGGAACGTCGGTCCATCCGCCGGCCAGGTCGATCCGCACGGGCGCTCGAACGATCATGGCAGCACTCTAGAGCGGGCTGCTGATAGGGGCAAGTCGTTTAGGCTTGGATGAACAGCCCCCTATCGGGCTGGTTCCTGTCATGTGGATAGCAGGTGACTATCACGCTCGCACACTCCCGAGCTAGGTTAGTGCGGGCCGTACCAGGAAAAGGTCATTGGATGCTTACTGTGCCGCTGGGTTCCCTCGTCTTGGCAGCGCTGATGCCGGGCGCGCTCGCTGTGCAGTCGGACACCACGTTCGTACTGCAGTCGGTCCGGGCTACGGGCGCGCCGACCATCGATGGAACCCTCGCGGACGGGGAATGGGACAGCGCCTCGGTGACGCGAGACTTCATCCAGTACCAACCCCGCCTGGGGGCTCCCTCGCAGCTGGGTTCAGAGGCCCTGGTGATGTATGACTCGACCCACCTCTACGTCGCCTTCCGGTTGTACGACTCGGAGGCGCCAACCGCCCAATTGACCCGCCGCGATGCGGAGTTGCTGGATGACGACGCCGTGGTCCTGCTGCTCGACACCAACGACGACAATCGGTCCGGTTTCTTTTTCATGACCAACCCCCTCGGCACCCAGGCCGACGGCCAGATCAGGGACGATGGCCGGACGGTGGATGCCACGTGGGATGCGGTGTGGCAGTCTGCCGTGCAACGCAGCGATTCTGGGTGGACCGTCGAGCTCGCCGTCCCGTTCACATCGATCAGCTACGCGGCTGGAGAAGACGTCACCTGGGGCATCAACTTCGGTCGCAGCCACCGGCGTTTCTTAGAGTTGAGCTACTGGGCTGGGCCGCTCGAGAACGAGTTCCGCATCTCACAGGCAGGCTCGCTGGTTGGGCTCGACGTTGCGCCACAAAGGCGCCGCCATCGGATCATACCGTATGGCTTGACTCGCGTGCAGGAGGAGCGACGGACCGATTGGGAGCTCGGCCTCGATGCACGCTATGCCTTCACACCCGAGCTGGCCGGCTACCTGACCTTGAACCCCGACTTCGCCACCATCGAGGCGGACCAGGAGCGAATCAACCTGACACGGTTCGAGCTTCTGCTCGATGAGAAACGTCCCTTCTTTCTGGAGAGCGCCCAGCAGTTCCGCCAACGGATCCGCACCTTCTACACGCGCCGCATCGCCGACATCCGAGCTGGCGGTCAGGCGCTGGGCAAGGTCGGACCCTGGGACGTGTCGGGGATCGTCACCTACTCCAGACTGGACGTCGATCCGGGTCCCGATGTCGCCGACCCACCGACCGCTGTCTATGGCATCGCTCGGGTGCAACGCGACGTCCTCGGCTCTTCGAACGTCGCGGTCATGGCGGCCAACCGCACTCTGGAAGGCGACCAGCAGGGTTCGGTGAGCACGGACGCGACGCTGTTCTTCACCCGAACGTTGGGCATGACGGCGCAGGCCGCACAGAGCTGGGGACCCTCGAACAAGGGCACCGAGGCCTTCTTCGTCAGGCCGGCCTTCGACTCACCAACGACGCACTTCCACGTGCGTTATACGCACCTGGGCGACCGGTTCGCCGATAACGTGAACGTCATCGGATTCATCAGCGACGACGACCGGCGCGAGCTCGACTCGGCGCTCAGACACACCTTCTGGTTCGACGAAGGCGCGCTGCAGTTCGTCGAGTACGGATCGAACTACAACATCTTCTGGAGCCAGAGCGGAATCTTGCGCAGCTGGCAGATCGATCAGAGCATCGAGCTCGAGTTTCGCAACCGGGTCTCGCTGGAGTGGGACTTTCAGGAGGAATTCAAGCGATTCGAAAAGGACTTTCGTAATCGGCAGCTGGGCATCGAATTGGGCTACAACACGCGGCAGTTCGAGTCGGTGCAGGTCGGCTTCCGAGGCGGCAAGAACTTTGATGCTCTTTTCCAGCTCTGGACGGCGCGAGCCGCCTACAAGCCGACCGCGCAGCTTTCGGTCGAGTACGAGCTCGAGCGCCTCACCCTAACGCCCGATCCCGGAGGCGAGAGCACCTGGATCCACGTGGTGCGCGCGGACCAGTTCTTCACCCGGGACCTGTTTCTAAAGCTCTTCTTCCAAACGAATTCTGCGATCGACCGACGCAACGTCCAGGCCGTCTTCGTCTACCGCTACCGCCCACCTTTCGGTACCCTCCAGTTGGCCTTTCAGCGCGGCACCGCCGAATTCGGCGAGCGGTCCGAGCAGGGGAACACATTCTTCCTAAAAGTGACGGCTGTCTTTTAGGCTCTCCGGACAGTGGGGTACTTGCATCGTCGGTCGCCCGCCGGCAGTCTGTCATGTCGCGAAGACACACGAGGAAAGGGGGGTCCACATGGCAGGTTCCCGATCGAACGCATCATCCGACTCCGACGTGTGGCCGAGCCTGCCGTTGGAAGAGTGGCAAGACACCTACGCCACCGTGCACATGTGGACACAAATCGTCGGGAAGATCCGCTTGAATCTGGCGCCGTGGGTCAACCACTCCTGGCACGTGGCCCAGTACCTCACGTCGCGCGGCCTCACGACGTCGCCCATACCGTATGGGAAGCGGACGTTCCAGATCGACTTCGACTTCATCGATCACAGGTTGGTGATCCAGGCCAGTGACGGTGCCGGCCGAGAGATGAAGCTCGAACCGCGCTCGGTCGCCGACTTCTACCAGGAGATCTTCGCCCGATTGGGCGAGTTGGGCTTCGACCTGAAAATCAACCGGCTACCGAACGAGGTTCAGGATCCGATTCCCTTCGACGAGGACGAAGGGCATGCGTCTTACGATCCCGAATACGCCAACCGCTTCTGGCGAATCCTGGTTCAGACGGATCGCGTGTTCAAGATGTTCCGGGCGCGCTACCTGGGGAAGTGCAGCCCCGTTCACTTTTTCTGGGGCAGTTTCGATCTCGCCGTCACGCGCTTCTCGGGCCGGCCGGCTCCCGAGCACCCGGGTGGCGTACCGAATCTGCCGGACTGGGTGGCGCGCGAAGCCTATTCGCACGAGGTGAGCAGCGCCGGTTTCTGGCCCGGTGGTGGCCCGTTGCCTAAACCTGTCTTTTACGCCTACTTCTACCCGCAGCCCGAGGGTTTCGCCGAAGCCGCCATCCGTCCCGAGGCTGCCTTCTACACGACGGAGCTGGGGGAGTTCGTGCTGCCTTATGACGAGGTGCGCACCGCCGACTCGCCGGATGAGGTGCTGCTGGCGTTTCTGCAGAGCACGTATGAGGCGGGCGCCGACTTGGCCTCCTGGGATCGAGGGGCGCTAGAGTTCTCGCTCCCTGAGACGCGGCGCGAGACCCGTCGATAACCTCTGAGGGAGATTTCTGTGAGCGGAGATTCGAAGCCACAGGCGGTCCACGAACCGGAAAAGAGCCGCTTCGCCATCCATCTCGAGGGCGGGACGGCGGTCCTCGAGTATCAGCTCTTCGATGACAAGGTCGTGTACACGCACACCGGCGTGCCGAGCGCTCTCGAGGGTAAGGGAGTCGGCAGCCGGTTGGTCAAGGCCGGCCTCGACTGGGCACGCGAACAAGACCTGCGTGTGGTGCCCGTCTGCACGTTTGTGGCGGGATACATACAGCGGCACCGGGAATATGCGGATCTAACCAGGCGTTAGCGCGACCCGCCCGGCGCCACGCGCGGCCCACGGCGGCGCGCTATCGACCGCTCGCGCGCGTAGCTTCGAGTGATTGAGCATATCGACCCGCCGCGCTGACCAGCGACTTCAGCCGCGCCAGGCGACCTTTTCCCTTCGAGTTTCCGTAGGTGTTAACCGAAATACGGCTAGGCACAACTCCGAATTACGCCGCGGCCGCACTTGACTGAACGTGTAGCAAGAGCCGGTCACCCTCGACGTCAACGTTCTCGCGTGCAGTGCGTGACGCAGGAGCGGCTCTGGTGGCGGCCGGCCCGGTGTCCCGGGTCGCAAGAAAGGAGTAGGCCATGGCCACGGGAAAGAAGATACTCGTGATCGACGATGACGCGGACTTCAGGGCATCGATCAGACCTCTACTCGAGAGCGACGGTTTCGCGGTTGTCGAAGCGAACTCCGGCAAGGGTGGTCTGGAGATGCTGGTGGAGCACAATCCGGATATCATCGTTTTGGATGTCATGATGGAGACGCTTGAGGAGGGGTACGGCGTCAATCAGGCGGTCAAGTACCAGGACCGGTACAAGGAGTATCGTCACATTCCGATCATTATGGTCTCTTCCATACAGGAGACGCCACTGGAGCGGTACCCCTATGCGGAAGAGGTCGACATGATCCAACCTGACCGCTATCTGATCAAGCCGCTCGATATCGGCAAGTTCCTAGAGGTCGTGAGGAAGTTGGCTCACGTTGAAGCCCACGTGAGCGAGCGATGAGAGGGCCTGTCAGGACCTAGGTGTCTCGAGCTGGACGACATCGGGGAGCGCATCGGATGAGCGCAGAGGACGATCCGGAGGTTCAGGGAGAGGAAGAGCGAGAGACGATAGTCGTCATCGATGATGACTACGCCATGCGCCTCTCCTGTAGCCAGATCCTCGCCAAGTCCGGCTTCCGGGTCGAGACCTACGAAGACGGGGCCAGCGGTCTCGAGGCTATTGCTCGACTGAAGCCCAGCCTTGTTGTCGTTGACCTCAAGATGCCTGGCATCAGTGGCATGGAGGTCATATCCCGCGTGCGCGATGCGGATCCGTGCATCGTTACCATCGTCATAACGGGGTATGCAACCATCGGCACAGCCATAGAGGCCATGAAGGCTGGTGCCTACGATTTCCTGCCCAAACCATTCAAACCGGATGAATTGCGCCTGATCGTCAAGCGCGGACTCGAGCGCCGCTGCCTGCTACTGCGAGCGCACCGCGCCGAGATGGAGCGGGAACTATTGAAGCGCCGCTTCGTGACCTTCGTGTCTCACGAGCTCAAGGCACCCCTGGCGGCGGTTCACCAGTATCTGGATGTGCTACGACAGCTCGGCGACAGCGATGCCGCCGGGATCAGCCGAGAGCAGTGGCTGGACCGCTGTCTGCGACGGACCGAAGAGATGCAGGAGATCATCAACGATTGGCTCACGCTGGCCAGAATGGAGAGTGAGACGCTCTCACGACGAAGGGTGCCGGTGGATCTCCGTCGGATCATCCCGGGGATCTTGGACCATTGTGAGGACTTGGCTAGTGAGCGCGGCATCTCGTTGAGTGCCGAGCTTACCGATGACGACTGCCGGGTGTTGGGCGACCCGAACTGTCTAACCGTGCTGCTCGATAACCTCGTCGTCAATGCCATCAAGTACAACAAGCCGCAGGGACAGGTAGTCGTGTCCACTGAGTTGTCGGATCGGGAAGTGACGATCTCTGTGACGGATACCGGCGTAGGAATTTTGGAGGAGTATAGGGATCGCTTGTTCGATGAATTCTTCCGGATCAAGGACACGGAGTGCGAAAAGATCACAGGAACGGGACTCGGGCTTCCCATATGCCGGAGGATCGTCTCGGAGCTGGGGGGCCGTATCGAGGTGGAGAGCCAGGTGGGCGCTGGCTCAGTATTTCGCGTTCGCTTGCCTGCCTACCATGACTCAGGCGAACCAGCCGTGCAGAAGGAGATGGCCAGTGAGGTCTGATTCGGTCAAGATCCTTATCGTTGATGACGATGCTGATTTCGTGCGGTCCCTGTCCGCGTTCTTAGAAACCCAAGGCTACAGATCGCTCCAGGCCCGCGACGGGCGCGAAGGTCTTCGGTTGGCGAAGCAAGAGCGGCCCGACCTGATCATCATGGATATCATGATGAACGAGCGAACCGAGGGTCTGTTCACGGTGCGTGAAATCCGCCGCGCCGCCGGGCTAGCTGAAGTGCCGATCTTCGTAGTCAGCGCGCTCTATTCGAAGTTAGACGGTTTGGGCATTCCACCGGAAGGCGAGTGGCTGGCGCACGATGAGTTCTTTGAGAAGCCGTTAAACATGTTTCGGCTGCTAGAGAAGATCCGAGAGCGAATTCCGGACGGGGCGAAAGCGACAGCCCGGGAGCTCGCGAAAGAGGACTAGGATGAAGATCCTGAAACTGCCGAAAGCGAGACTCGATATCTTCGCCTCCGTTCTGCAGCAATTCGGTGAAGTTCATGCGCCGGTGAAACAGAACGGCAAGTTCGTTTTCCGGCGGCTGGCGCGATGGTCGGATGC
>JASFMO010000157.1:0-7442 GCA_050117535.1 Gemmatimonadales bacterium
TGGCCCGCGTCCGCGATGCTCACAGACCGACGTGCAGGTAGGTCCGAATCTCCCACTCGCGTCCGTCCGGCTGCCCCGGGGCCTCGGGGTTGCACTCAAGTTCACCGACGTCGTTCGGCTCTTGTACCGGGCAGTAGCGCGGCGAGTATTGGTCGAGCGACCGGTAGGCGGCGCGCACGCCCAACCGGGTCTGCGGCAGGCCGAACCAGCGCGGAGAACCCAGAGCAAACGACAGATCTCCCATCAAGTGCATGGGGAAGGTGAGGTTGAAGTCACGGTGGTAGTCGTACGGTCCCCAGTCCCCGAACCGCGCGAAGGTTGCGAACGCGACGGATCCCAACGTGATGCGGGCGTCGCCGCCGTAACGATGAATCAGGCGCGGGTCGTCACCGTTCGGCTCGCCCGTACCGGCGTAGAGGTGCGCCACCAACCGCGCGTCGGGTCGCATCCGTGAGACCACTCGCGCCCGCAATTCCCAAAGGTCGCGTGGCGGAGTTGCGCCAGGGAAGGCGAACAAGGTCCGGCCATCTTCCAGGATCCCGATCGCCGCGTCCATAGTCGTCTCGAATTTCTTGTAGACGAAGCCGAGACTCCAGGCGAGCGAAGCGTCTTCGCGCACGTCGTTGTCCCAAGCCCACATCCACGTCGCCGGCGTTGGGTCGTAGGTCAGAAGCAGTTCCGCGGCCGTGGCCTCTCGATTGTCCCGCACCGCAAACGGATCGTCCAGCACATTACGCGGCCGGCCGGGAGCCGGCACGTCGCCCGGAACCGGCCCCACGAGGGGCTTCTGCCACTGGAAGTTCGGCCCCACCTGGAAGTTGCCCACGTTCACCGCCAGACCGGTCGTGACATTGTTCCCGTTGCCAAGCCCGGGGTCCTTCAAGGTCCAACCCGTGAACGTGTAGGTCTGGTCCGGCCCACCGTCAGCCACGATGCCCGCATAGGCCCACTGGGCGTACCAGTGCCAGCGGCCGCTCTCCCAAGTCAGCTTGGCTTTCGCACCGAATGTGTCCTCCGGACGGACGCTATCCTGAAGGACGACGGTGTTCCCCTCCCTCTCCTCGACGACCTGGAAGGTCTCATCGATCTTCGTCGAGCCGGCCCAGATGCCGCCCAACTGCACTCCAAAGGGGCCCATATCGGTCGCCAGCGTCAGCGTGGCCCTGCGTGTCGGAGGCAAAGGAACAGCGATGGAACTGACGGCCGCGGTCTGGCTCGCGAATTCATCGTGATACATGGCCGTCGCATCAATCGATCCAAAGCGACGCCGATACTTCAACAACACAGCTGGATTGGCTCCCCACCAGAGTTGTGGGCCGAAGGCGAGCTTGAAGCCATCGAACGCTTTCTTCCCGGCCATTTCCACACCGACGGGGGCCTCGCCGTTGTAGATGTCGATGTTCTCCCCGTAGAAGGCGTCCCGGTAGATGCCGAAGAAGTCACCCTCGTATCCCCAGTGGGTGTGACCGACCCGGTAGAAACCCTCCAGCGAGAACCACCGGTCGTCCCAGGATACGCTCGCCCCATAAACCTTCACCCGCTCGAAATCTTGCACCGGAACTGGCTCATCATCGATCACGAGGGTTCGGCGACGGCCCCGGTTCTCGTAGAAGATCTCGTCGATCGGATTCAGAGGGACGTTGCCGAGCACGTTCAGCGAGAGCGTGCCCCTGAGTCGCTCGTTTGGGCTGACCTCGAAGTCCGCCCAAAACGACTGGAGGTGGTCAAAACCCAGAAAGCTCGGAAGGTCTTCCTGCGGCTCGTCAGAGCTCGGCGTGCTGATGCGGGCTCCCCCTGTGCTGTACGTCTCGAACTCGAGCCGGACATCGGAGACGCGCACGCGCTGGAGGGCATCGGTCATCAGGTTGGCACGATCGCCACGGGCCTCCAGCGCAACTGCCATCGGCTCGATGGCAGCGAAATGGGCCTGAATAGCTGCGAGGTCGGTTCCGGCAGCGTACGGATCCAAGGTGTATACGCGCTGGAGAGCGTAGAACGCCGCCCGGGGAAACAGCTCAAACAATCCTCGTGAGTCGGCCGGGCCCTTGGCACAGACGCCCCACCACTCCTCATTCATGTTGTTCTCGCCGGGCATGAAGTCTTCGGGGTAGGCGTCGTTGGCCCAGGAAGCGTTGATGTCATGGACATCGAGGCGCTCCTCCTGACCGAACTTCCACCAGCCGTCGCTCCACTGGAAAGTCAGTCCTCCTATGGAATTGCCGATCCGGCCCTTGCCGGCCGACTGCTCATAGATCTCCTGCCACTGGCCCAGCAGATAGCGCGCCTGGGTCACCTGGTCCTCACGCATCTCCTTGGCGTCCCAAGCATCCGCTCCAAACTCGGTGAACATCACCGGTACGTCGAGCTTGTCCTTGACCTCCTGAAACAAGTCCCCGAACGAGATGCCGCGATACACGTTGGCCCCGAACACGTCGAGTCCTCGAACCTCTTCGGCGATGACGTCGATGTACTGTAGATCGCCGTTCGCAATGGCTACCGGGCGCTTCGTGTCGCGCGCCTTGATGGCGTTGGTGATTTCGCCGAAGAGCGAGTACAAAGGCCGAGCTCGAGCCGCTTCGCGTTCACCTTCCGGAAGATCCTCCGTTTCCGCCCCAGTCCACTCGAGGCCATAGTTGTTCTCATTGCCAAGCAGCCACATCAACACGCCCGGGACATCGCGGAACTCGTCGACCATGGCCAAGACTTCGGCTTTGATCGCCTCACGCATGCGCGGGTTTGCGTAGTCGACATTCGGGTACCAGACCCCACCGACATTGAAGCCGTACCGTCCCACCGCGTGGTTGAGTACGGTGAAGATGCCGTAGCGCTCGTAGATGTACTGAACCCAGCGCGGTGGCACGCCGACGTACTGCCGGATGGCATTCACGCCCATGGCCCTGAGCAGCGGCATCTCGCGGGCGAGCGCCGCCTCGATGACGTCGTCAGGCTGCGTCCAGAGGCTGTAGGCGTAGTTCTCACCGACCGGGAAGTAGTCCCAGTTCATCCCAAGGACCATGAAGTCCCTGCCGTCGACCTGGAGCCTACTGCCCGAATCGTCAGAGACGACGCGGACGTTGGCGACCTGCGCGGCGGCTCCCGCCGGTGCAACGAGCATCGCCACCGCTGCCACCGTCGCTAGACAAAGTCCAACGACGGACCGGCCGGAATCGATTCGGGTCGAAGTCATGAAAGCCTCCTCACGGGGAGCAGTTGAGCGCCGTCTTTGACTGTTCTAGGGCCCGCTGTCACGCGAGACTTTAGCGTGGCCTCTCTCAGGGCAGATACTCGCGTCTCGCCCCCTACCCGGGGCGAGCCCAGATCGTCTCGTGAACCCGTCTGCCTGCTCGGAGTTGTCGAGGGATTGGCGGTGGAACTGGCCAAGGGGGTCCCAGCTTGAAGCCGTCGCGGGAGAACTGGCGAGGGCCACGCCGCGCTGGGTCCGGTTCGAATGCGAGCCACCACCGGCGGCACGACCGCACAGGTCGGGCAAGAGATGGCGTTCGACTCGAATGCCTTGCGGTTGCCGCGCTCACCGAGGTTCGCGGGGCACCGGACCCTGCCGTGGGGTTGCACCAGATCTCCCCCTGGATGAGGACTTTGTTCGTTCCACGAACAAAGTGGGACCTGTCCGTCCCCCTGTCAAGTAGGCGCCGATTCGCCACCTTTGGTCACGCCCCTGCGCCCCGAACGGTAGGTTGTGTCCGATGATCCCGCCGCCGCGTGGATGGCCTGCACGGCCAATATGTAACTGCCCAGCTTTAACTTACGACGTTCATCGCACGCCTCGACCCCCGTCGTGATGACCGAGCCGTTGGCCAAGTCCCCGTGGGGGTCGAACCCGTCGCAGCTGGGGTGAACGGTCCCGCGAACTCGGTGCCGCAGCGAGTGAATGGCTCAGCTTCAGCGGATCTTCCGAACCGGCACTCGGCGGAATAGCGGCTCGATCCCGAACTCGCCCGCTGCCCAGAGCGCCAGGATCATGCTGACAGCCGATAAGACGCGCTTCTCGTCTCTCTGGCGAATGACCAGGCCGTAGGTGTCGGCGACGAAGCGCATGCGTTCCAGCACCTGTCCGGCGGCAACGCGGTCGATCTGGCCATGCCATTCCTCCAGCTGCTCCCGGAGCAGCGCGGCATGCCGACGCAGGAATTCACCCAACGCGACAGCGCGGCCACCCTGACGCTCGTGTGGCCGGCCGATGCCGATGAGATCCTCGACGTAGCGGTCCCAGAGCTCGGCGAGGCGCCGGTATTCCGGTTGTCGCAGCTGGTGGGCGCGCTCGAGCGAGAAGCGGGCCCGCGTCGGAACGCGACGCTTGGGGAGCAGCGGGTGCAGGTCGTAGAGCGTTTGGACTGCCCCCTCGTTCTCTTCGTGGTAGACCCAAAGGCGACTCAGTCGTGGCCAGTCCAGGACCACGATCACCTCGGACCTCTCGCTGTCCAGCACTATGTATTGCTGTTTCTCCGTGTGAACGGCGGTTACCCAGTGATCCCATTCGTCCACACAGAGCAGGCACGGAACCCCTTGGCGCAGATACCCCGTCAGCTCCTGTCGTGCCGCGTCGGGCTCGTGCTGACGGATCGTCGGGAGCTCGCAGCCAAAGTGGCGGGCGGCCAGCTCGAGCTGCGCCTCGTCAGTCCCCTCGTGGCTGGTGCCGGCCAGCCGCCCGATCTCCCACTCAGAGGCGAGTATGCCGTGCATCAGCAGGGCGTGCTTGAGCGCGAAGGGGCCGCACTCGGTCTTGCCGGGTTGCCTGTAGATTCCCATCGACTATGAGGTTCGCATTGACGTCAAACTATGAAGACCGGCCGGGTGGGAGAAGGCGCGCCGCTGCCCCGGTACATCTGGAGGCCCCGCCTCCCGAAGTCGGGGACGGGGCCCGTCAATCTGCTATCTTCATCGTTCTGTCGCGGGAGGCGCCGGCTTTATTCCGGGCAGTCGATCACGAACGTATTGATGTCGATCGTACAGTTGTATTCCCGGCCTCTGTACGCGAGAAGCAGAGCGGCGTCGCTCGTCGCGCCTGAAGTCCAATCGATGTAACCCCGCATCGATTCGTTTCTAAAAAAGGTGTCGAACTCCATGCTGACTGCCGTCACCGGCGTAGCCGCATCCCAAAGCTGGAAGATCGTGCTGAAACTGGAGATGATGAAGCCGCACTCGTCGGAGACGACGAGCGCGGTCGGATCGGGGCCAAGCCTGAAGCGCATGGAGGCCGTCTCGTCGGGCGGCGGTGTCAGACCGAGGTCTGTCGCCTGATTGATTCCCGCTGCGGTCGTGTCACCCTCAAGCGCCAACGAGACTATCCAGTCGAAATCGCACTGCTCGTCCTGTTGCATCCCGTCGCTACAGTCCGAGGCCAGGCCCGCCTCAACGATTCCCTCCAGTTCCGAGTCGATTCCCGGACTGTCGTCGAGGTCGAGACCGAACCGGAACTCTCCGGTCGCCAGGTCGAGTGTGATGCCCGCCGGCAGCTCGTACGTATCCGGATCGTCGACCTTCTTGAGTACGTGCACGAGCCCGTCGAAAATCGCTTCGTAGTCGTCGAAGCACTCCTGGGAGCAATCGACCATGAGCGGAAAGTTGCTAGGAGCTGTGACCTCATCATCGTCACCACACGCAGTAGCGAGAGTGAAAGAGAGCGCAACGGCGAGAACGGGCACCACTCGTTTCCGCATGTCATACCTCCAGCGAACGGATGACGGAGAAGTCGGTGTCTGTTGGCGTCTATTACCGCGGATCGAACGAATTAGTTTCAATCGGTCTATCAAGGAATATGCTCCCTTGTCCTCGTGCGTGAGCGGAAACTATGTCCGCTTTTGATCGAATTGCAAACATGAGGAATAGCGCTCGTAGGCCGGCAAGTGCACGCCAGCGCGCAGGACCGACGAATTCGCCATTCCGTAGCAGCGCGATCCGCCCCGGTTCGCGCTACTTTCGGGGTTGAAAGACCAGTTTCTCGATTCTCCGCTCGTCCGCTGCGACGACTACAAATCGCCCGGCCGGCACATCGACAACGTCGTCCTTCAGGCCGATGTGGCCCAGCTCCTGGGTCACGTATCCCGCGATCGTACTCAAGCCTACGTCGGGAAGCTCGATGCCCAGACGCTCGTTGACCTCGCGAATCGTGACCGCGCCGGAGAGTCGAGCCGAACCGTCGTCCAGCCATTCGAACCGCGGCTGCTCATCGGGGTAATCGTCGTGGATGTCGCCGACGATTTCCTCCAGCAGGTCCTCGAGCGTGACCAGGCCCGCGGTTCCGCCGAATTCATCGATCACCATCGCGATCTTGAAGCGCTCGGCGCGCATCTCCTCCAACACCTGCTCGACGGTGATGTTCTCGGGAACAAACCGCGCCGGTTTGACGATGGTTCGCAAATCGCTCGCTCCGGCCTGTATGGCGCGCCACAGGTCACGCGCCCGCAGTATCCCGACGATGTGGTCGAGCGATTCCTCGTAGACCGGAAGCCGCGAATGCGCCGAGTCGAGCATCGTGGCCGTCGCCTCGTCCGGATCGGCCGTCACGGGGACGGCGACGATGTCGGTCCGTGGGGTCATCACGGCACCGACCTTTACCATGTGCAGGTTGATGACGTTGCGCACGACCCGCCACTCGTCCTGGTCGATCGTCCCCTCGCGCCGTCCAATCTCGGCCAGCACTTCCAACTCGCTGCGACTAACGGTGGGCTCCGGTTCGCGCCTCGCTGTCAAGAGACGGCTCAACAGCGACAAAGGGAGAAGGAGCGGCTTCAGGCCGAAGATCAGGACGCGCAGTATGTACGCCACCGGACCGGCCAGCGACTTCCAGTGTCGCGCGCCTAGCGTCTTCGGAATGATCTCGGAAAAGACCAGCACGGCCAACGTCAGCAGCGCCGAGAACATCGCGACCCAGGCGTTCCCGAACAGCTGCAGCGCCAGCGCCCCGCCCATCGCCGCCCCGATCGTGTGAGCGAATGTGTTCAGCGTGAGAATGGCCGCGATCGGGTTGTCGAGGTCTTCACGATACTTCGCCAACAGGTCGCCCGCTCGATCACCACGACGCTGCAGCACGGCAACGTGGGAGGCTGATACGGAAAGCAACACGGCTTCCATGATCGAACAGAGGAAGGACACGGCGAGCGAAAGGCCGACGACCAAGATAAACTGTGCTAGCACTCGCGCCTCATCGATCCGCTCGGACATCCGGCAGGGTTGTACTTGCAGGTCAAGAACACCCTCGCGGTCTGTGGTCTTACGGGAAGCCTAGTGGACGGCGGCGATAGCGTCAACGTGCGTCGCTCGCCTTGGGGGCCTTCGTGGTCCTTGGCCCGCAGCGTGATCGAGACGGCCCGGGCGCTCAGCCCGGCGGATACGGCGCGAACGCAGCGGCTAGGGTCCTTCATTCAGTGGCTTCCGGGCCCGCACCGCCAGGTGGTTTTGGCTTCGACCCGGTAAGGCTATTA
>JASFMO010000158.1:0-7375 GCA_050117535.1 Gemmatimonadales bacterium
CACGACCATCGAGTATCTCGAGTTCTACGTCGCGCTGAGCGATGCGCTGGCCGATTCGACGAACCTGATCATCGATCTCGGCACGGTGAGCGAAGATGCCTTTGGCATTGACTCGTTGGGCAATCCGTCCGGCCTGGGGCAGCTGGACCGCGAGGTCGATCCGCCGAGAGTTTGGAGCAATACCGACGATGTCGGGCTGTGGGAGACCGGGTGTGCGGCCGAGCCGGGGCAGATCGCCTATCCACTCGGTAGCGTGAACGCCAACTGCACGCGCAACAATGGACTGGAGGACACCGAGGACCTCAACCAGAACCAGATCCTTGATGCCGAAGAGCGGTTCTTCCGTTACACGATCGTTCTCGGCGATCCGACGAGTCCGTACTACGTGCGCGATGCGAACGAAATCGCCCCCGGCGTCCGTTTCCGGCTCTACCGCGTCCCGCTCAGCAAACCGGACCACCGTGAGCGGGTCACCGATGCGGAGTTCCAGAATATCCGGCACATGCGCTTCACCTGGGTGACCGAGTCCGACAACCGACTGATCCTCGCCCGGACGCGGTTCCTGGGATCGCGCTGGCTGAAACGCGGCGCGAACGGCGTCGTCGAGGGACTATCGGACTCGACCTCGGTGCTGACGCCGGGAGCCCTCGTCGAGGTCGGGCCCGTCAGCACGACCGATCCGCGATACACGCCTCCTCCTGGCGTCACCGACCAGATCGCGAACCAGTCGGATCAATTCGGGTTCGGCGGCCAGTCGTTCAACGAGCAATCGTTGAGTATTCGGTTCAGCGAGGTGGGCTCGGCCGAGCGAGCCGAGGTCTACCTGCAGTACGCCCAGACTCCCCGCGATTTCCTCGCTTATCGGACGCTGCTCATCTGGGCCCTCGGCTACGAAGGCCCGTGGGGGACGTCGGGGCAGCCGCTCGAATTCGTCGTGAAGCTGGGCGAGGATGCGCGAAATTTCTATATGTACAAGACGCCGTTGACCGAAGTGCCGGAGGGCGCCGTCGGGACCGAGCTGCGCCAGGCGTGGCTACCCGAGATCCGGGTCAACTTCGAGCGTTTCATCGGCCTTCGCACCCGGGCCGAGGAGATCATGCTGCTGGCCGGCGGTCTCCCGGGCGATACCACGCTCGAGGTCTGGGATGTGGATGTCTTCGAGGACGGCGACAGCAGCTACGCCGTGGTCATCGGGCAGAGGTCGCGGGCCCCGAACCTGGCGGCGGTTCGCCAGATATCGCTTGGGGCCTACAACGGGGGTTCCGACTTTCCCGTTTCCGGCGAGCTCTGGGTAGACGAGATGCGGCTGGCGACCGCCGTGGACAACACGGGAATCGTCGGGCAGTTCGCCCTCGATGTGCGCGGATCGGATGTCTTCGGATTTCGGCTGTTTTACAACAGCGAGAACCCGTATTTCCGACAACTCGCGCAGGACCCCAGCTTCCGCTCCAGCCGCAGCTTCGGCCTCGGCGGTCAGTTACGTCTCGGCCGCATGCTCCCGGCGTCCTGGGGACTCAACATGCCGTTCAACATCAACTACAACCGGACCTCGTCCGAACCTCTGCTGTTGCCCCGCACCGACATATTCGTGGATCAACTGCCGGGCTTGCGTTCGCCCGACAACAAGAATCTGCGCATGGACTTGAGTCTTTCCAGGCAGGCGTCCACGAGGACGCCTTGGGTCGGCTGGTTCGTCGACAATTCGTCGCTGCGCGTCTCGTGGGACCGGCGGACGGCGCAGTCGTCGAGGTCGCAATCCGAGGCTACGGGCTTCGCGACCTCGTATAGCTATCGCTCGAATGTGGGCGACATCTCGCTGCCCCTCGTTCCGGGGCAAGATTGGCGGCTGCGGCTGACGCCGACGAATCTGCAATTCAGCACGAGCTACACCAGCAGCGAATCCGACGTCCGACGCTTCGAGGAGATCATCGAGTTGCCAGCCGATTCGGCGGCCGTTCCGATCCGCCGGCTCGATAAGAGGTTGGTGACGAATGCGTCGGCCGGCTTCGAACCCCTGACGGATCTGACGGGGCGATTCAATACTTCGCAGGCGCGAGAGTTGGTGCCGACGGACCAGCTCGTGACCGGTGATGCGGCCCGTGAGCTGATCGAGCGCGAGCGCTCGACGCTGTTCGGCCTCGACATGGGCTGGAAGACCGGTCAGTCGGTGGATATGAACTGGGCGTACCGACCGAGCCTGGCAACCTGGCTGATACCGCAAGCGACCTACGACACGCGCTACCGTTACAATCGCGGCGCATCGTTCATCAGCGAAGCGGAGGGGGACAGCGTACTGACCAGCGACTTCAGCAATTCGCGAACGCTGCGTTTCTCGCTCGGCTTCAACGCGCCGGTCCTGCTCCGCAGCGCGCTCGGTCAGGATCGCGGCGGAATGCTCGGGATGGTCTTGGGCTTGATCGATTGGTTTGACATCGTGACGGGAACCTGGACCGGTGGACTGAACTCGAGGTTTCAGCGCGAGGAGGCGAAGCCCGATCTGAAGTATCAGCTCGGTTTGGGAGGCTTCGACTCCTTCCGAGTGCAGGACGGCGATACGGCCAGCCGGGTGTCGGACAGCCAGGCTATGACACTGTCTGGCGGACTTCGACTGCCGCTGGGAGCAGCCTTCAGCGTCGACTACAACCAGAATGACGTGTTGTCGTGGACGCCGATCAGCGAGACGCAGAACCAGAGCGTAACGTGGCCCAGCCTGAGCCTCAACTGGAACCGCTTGCCGCTTCCGGCCTTCCTGGACCGCTGGGTCAGCAGTCTCGGTTTTCGGACAGGGTATACGTTGACGACCAGCGAGAGCGAGGTGGTCGACGCCGACCAGCAGCGCCGGAGCGACAGAAGGTCGATACCGTTCAACGTCAATCTAGCGCTGACCACCGAGTGGACTTTGACTTATTCTATGACTTCTACTGACGAGGAGCGTCGAGACCCGGTGGGGATCACCGTGGGTGATTCGCGCAACCAGTCGCTGCAGGTCACCGGTCGCGTACGGCCGATCTCCCGACAGGGAAAATTTCGCAATCCTGTGCGTATTTCCCTCCGCCTGTCGCAGAACGATCAGAACCAGTGCCGACAGCTGGGCGCCGACGCGGCCGAGTCAGCGCCGGGCGAGGGGGGGCAGCTGTTGGAGTGTGAACCGTTCACGGATCGTACCATCAAGACGGTGGACCTGACGGTAGCGACCGACGTGCCGCCGTTCTCGCTTGGCCTGCAGGGGTCGTGGCGCGACACTCAGAGCGAGATCGGGCAGCGCGCCGGGTCGACGCAGCTCGAGATTTCGGTCTTCGGCCAATTCCTACTCGAGACAGGAGAGATTCGTTGAGATACGCACTCACGCCCGGCTACCCGGCCGGCTTCTTGATGGCCACCGCTGTTGCCCTGGCGTCCGCCACCTGCGGTGGGGGGGACGGTGAGCCCGAACACAGCCCCGCCGCCTCGGCGACGGTGAGTCAGCCGCGGTTCGACGGCAGCGCGGCCTACGCGCTGGTCGAGCGGCAGGTTGCCTTCGGTCCGCGCGTTCCGGGTACAGCGGGTCATCGCGCCATGGCGGAGTGGGTCGAGACGTATCTGTCGGCGAGGGCGGACACGCTGATCATGCAGCGATTCGATCATCAGACCGTAGACGACCAGACGCTGCCGCTGGTCAATTTCTTGGCGCGCTTCCGGCCCGCCGAGGGCCCGCCGCTGCTGCTGCTCGCCCACTGGGACACGCGGCCGATATCCGACAACTCGTCTATTGCAGAGGAGCGTGACCAGCCCGTTCCGGGCGCGAATGATGGGGCTTCAGGAACGGCCGTGCTGTTGCAGTTGGCCGAGATGTTCAGTCACACTCCGCCCGCTCGCAACGTAGACATACTGCTCGTCGACGGCGAGGACTACGGCGACTTCGCCGTGGGGAAAGACGTATTTCTCGGCTCGCGCTATTTCGCGGCCAACCTGCCGGAGGGTTACTCGGCGCAGTACGGCATTCTTCTCGACATGGTTGGCGATAGGGACCTCGACATCTATGTCGAGGGAAATTCAAATCGGCTGGCTCCGGAAGTGGTAGACCGCGTCTGGAACGTCGCCGCCAGCATGGGGTTTTCCGATGTCTTTCATCGACAGGGTCGCCATACCGTGAATGACGATCATATCCCACTCAACGAGGCAGGGATTCCTACGATCAACGTCATTGATTTCGATTACCCCTACTGGCATACGCCGCATGATACGCCGGACAAAGTTTCCGCCGCGAGCTTGGGGGTCGTGGGCGCGGTCGTCTCGCGCTTGGCTTACAGCAGAGACTGAAAGGCGCCGCGGAGCCGTCAGCCGAAGCGAGCGCGGTTGACGATCCGTTGAGGTGATCCGACGATCTTCTCGCTCGTGCGGGAATTCAGGCGGGGTTCGCGAGTCGCGGGTGGACGCTCGTGCGCATGACCGAGGGCGAAGTCAAAGCCCTCCTCGCTAGCGCGCTGTTGGTCATCCTGTCGGCGTTGGGACGATTGCTGCTGTCGCCGGACGCCGCTGAGGTGAGCGGCGAGGGACTGCGAGCGACCGGCGGTCTCGATTCGGCGCTTGCGGTGGCGGAGTCGGCGTACAGTGAGTCCGAGCGACGCCGCGAACCGCTGGGTGAGGCGGAGCGGATCGACCCGAATAGCGCCAGCGAGATCGAGTTGGACCGCCTGCCGGGCGTGGGCCCGGCCCTGGCACGCTCCATCGTACGCTCCCGCGAACGGGACGGGCCGTTTCGATCGCTGGATGACCTGCGCCGCGTTCCGGGCCTCGGCGCGAAGAAAGTCGAGCAGCTGGCGGCTCACACAGCGCTCGCGGCGGTGGATGGGCGTCGAGGCTCACTCGCCGGGGGTGACCGTCTCCGTGGTTCAGGGTCGATGCCGCGCCACGAACGGGTCAACCTGAACCGCGCGACGGCGGAAGAACTCGAGATTCTACCCGGGATTGGCCCGGCGAAAGCCAGCGCCATCGTGCGTTGGCGCTCGGAACATGGACGCTTCAGGAAGCTGGAGGATGTGCTTGGCGTGCCGGGCATCGGCCCGGCGACCCTGGAACGACTGCGAGCCCTGGTGGTTGTGAGACCTTGACAGTGCCCGTAACTTCTAGCAGCTTTGAAACTTGCTGTACTACTCCCCCCCGCCAGCGGGTCCAGCGCGAATCTTTTTATTCCGGTCGGAATGGCTACAACCCGAACTAAAGCCAGCGATCTCATCGGCGACCTTTTGGTCCGTGAAGGCCTCATCACCGAGGAGCAGCTGAGGCGCGCCCTCACCGAGCAGCGTAACAACGGCTCCCGGCTGGGCTATACCTTGGTGGCGATGGGCTTCGTGTCGGAGACCGATCTCACCCGGGTGCTGGCGCGGAAATACCGCGTCAAGGCGGTCGATCTGTCGCGCATCAGCGAGATCGACGCGCGCGTGATCAGCTTGGTGAAACCGGAGATCGCGACGCGCCACCTGGTCCTGCCGCTCCGCCGCATGGGCCGGACGCTCACCGTCGCCATGTCGAACCCGACGAACCTGGACGCGATCGACGAGCTCAGGTTCTCAACCGGGTACGACATCGAGCCGGTGGTGGCAGGCGAGTACTCGTTGAAGAAGGCCGTCGAGAAATACTACGAGTCGGTCGATGACGGGCTTCAGGATCTGCTCAAGGAGTTCGACGAGGAGGACATCGAGGTCGTCGAGGGCGCCCCGGATGAGGACATATCGGTCACGGCGCTCCAGGCGCAGGTCGAAGAGGCGCCCGTCGTCAAGTTGATCAACGGTATCCTCACCAGCGCCGTGCAGAAAGGCGCCAGCGACATTCACATCGAGCCATACGAAAAGGACGTCCGGGTCCGGTTCCGTATCGACGGTGCGTTGCGCGAGATCATGCGTCCCCCGACTCGCATGAAGGCGGCGTTGACGAGCCGCGTCAAGATCCTGGCCGATCTCAACATCGCCGAGCGACGCGTACCCCAGGATGGGCGGATCAAGATGCGCATGGGTAGGCGCGTCATCGACTTCCGCGTGTCGACGTTGCCCAGCTTGTTCGGCGAGAAGATCGTACTGCGTATTCTGGACAAGTCGAATTTGCAGCTCGATCTCGAGAAGTTCGGGATGGAGCCGAAGGCGGAGAAGGACTTCTTGCACGCCATTCGGAACCCGTACGGAATGGTCTTGGTTACCGGGCCCACCGGTTCCGGTAAGACGACGACGCTTTACTCGGCAATCACGAAGATCAATGCCGAGGAAGTGAACATCATGACCGCCGAGGATCCGGTCGAGTACAATCTGCACGGCATCAATCAGGTCCAGGTGAGGCCGGAGATTGGGCTGACTTTCGCGGCGTCTCTACGAGCATTCCTGCGGCAGGATCCGAACATCATCTTGGTGGGTGAGGTCCGTGACCTCGAGACGGCCGGAATAGCGATCAAGGCCGCACTGACCGGTCACCTGGTGTTATCGACCCTGCACACGAACGACGCTGCCTCGACGATAACGCGATTGATAGACATCGGCGTCGAGCCGTTCAACGTGGCATCGGCGGTCAATCTCGTGACCGCGCAGCGACTGGTGCGCAGGATCTGCTCGGCCTGCAAGAAGGAGGTCCAGTACGATGCGGACGTCTTCGAGGCCGCGATGATCGATCAGGAGAAAGCCGCCGAGATCAAGTTCTACAGGGGTGAGGGCTGCGATATTTGCGACGGGACGGGATACCGGGGGCGTCAGGGTTTATACGAGGTCATGCCGATAACGACGGAGATTCGCCGTCTGATCATGCACGGCGAAAGCGCGGATGTGCTGAAAGAAAGAGCCGTCGCCGACGGCATGTTGACGTTGCGTGACGATGGGATGATCAAGGTGTCGCGAGGCGTGACGACGTTGGAGGAAGTGCTGAAAGAAACGGCGGCATAGCTCTCGTGGCCGAGCCGCGCAGCGGCTGAACGGAATCGGCTCCTCCCCCTGCCGCGCAAGGATCGCCTGGAAGGCGGCGGGCAGCGCCCGCTGGTGTTCTGGAGCGACGAGCACTAGAATCCCGCAGGAATCTGGCAGAGAAGTGAATCTCGCATAGAGACTCGAGATACGGGCACGAACATATGGCGAACATTAGCATACGTGGACTGCTGGAGGAGATGATCGAGCGGCGGGCCTCCGATCTGCACTTGACGGCGGGCCAACGGCCGAAGCTACGGATCGACGGCGAACTGGAGAATTCGTACGTCGATCAGACGCTGATGCCGAAGGACACGCTCAGCCTCACCTATTCGATATTGACCGAGACCCAGAAGAAGCGGTTCGAGCAGGAAGACGAGCTCGACTTCTCTTTCGGTATTCAGAACCTGGCTCGCTTTCGAGGCAACGCCTACCGGCAGAGGGGGTGTGTGGCG
>JASFMO010000159.1:0-7371 GCA_050117535.1 Gemmatimonadales bacterium
TTCCAGTCGCCGAATGCGTAACGGACCAGACCGCTATCGGGGGCCGGCAAAACCAGGCTGGCGTGGCGACCGTGGTCGATCACGAAGACCGTCTGGGGCGCCAGTGGCTCGGCCGGTGGAACGATGACGTTGGTGCAAGCCGTGATGACAAGCCCTGTCGTGGCGAGTAGTCTAGGAGACGCCGCCGTCCGACGCGGCTTAGGTAACATCCTGCGCACCGCTCTCATTCTCCGGGCATGATCAGGGCGCTCCTGCCCGGTGATCCGTATCGCGGCCATACGCTCCAAATAATAACTCCCGGCGCCGAAAGCGGCGAGCGATACCCTCGCGCTTGGGCGGTGTGGGTTCGCATCTTGACCCCAACCCGTGGTCCGAGTAAGCTCGGCGGTCACCTACAACCAGGAGGTCATCGTGCGCCCCAACCCCACGTGGCTCCGAGCGGCCGCAGTGCTGCTCTTGCTTGTGACGGCGTCGTCCGCCCCCGCGGCGGCGCAGGACCCGGATCGGCCGCTCCTCTCCCAAGAGATCCGCACCTTGCTGGAGCGCGACGGAATCGAAGCCGCCCGAAATCGGTTCGAAGCGATCTTCCCCGCACAGAAGGACAAGTACGAGATCGACATGCAGGGGATGGCCGAGATGGGGGCTGAGTACATGCAGGCGGGTGATTACCAGCGCGCCGAGGCGGTCATGCAGATGGTCGGCGTGATCACCCAGAACATGGCGGCCAACTCCGGAATGATGCAGGCGGGCGCCGCCGCGTCCGGTAAGCGTGAGCGGGCGGAATCGAAGCCGTCCGAGCCGGCGCGCGGCACGGCCAATGGTCCGGACTTCGGGCCGACGCGCGACGATCTGGCGCGCTTCGCAGGGGTCTATGGCGACCCCGACCAGCCGGACTCGAACCGCAAGCTGTTCGTCAGTCAGTCGTGCGAAGGGCATCTGGTGGCGGGCGCCATGTGGGGCGATGCGCAGAACTGGTGGATGAGATCGGTCTCGGACAACGCGTTCGAGATGTCCAGCGATTTCCTCTCGCTGCGGCTGGAGTTCCAGCTGGGACCCGATGGAAACGCCCAGGCGGTGAACCACGATCTGGACTTCATAGCGAGTCCCCTGCAGAAGTTGGGACCGTTGCCGGAGGGGTGGGAGGAGTGCTTGCGGCCTCCGGGTGGGTGAGCAGGTAACACGGGGTCGCCGCGACCGATCGCGATCACGATTACGGTCACGATCACGGTCACGATCACGAGCAGGAGAAGAAAGCCGGGGGTAGCGGTTTCGGGAGTGGGAATCGGGGGCTAGGACTTCGGGAAGATACGCGCGAGGTCGATGTCGCCGACGATGGAGCCGCGGACGTGGACGGGTAGCCGTTCGCTGGCGACCAGCGGTTCCGTGGCGCCCTTCGCGAAGTCCCAAACCTCCACAGTCTTGTTCCTGGGGTCGACGATCCAGTACTCAGCCACCCCGTGACGCTGGTAGAGCTTCAGCTTGATGTTCCGGTCGCGTGCCGCCGTGCCGGGCGACAGGATCTCGATCACCAGGTCGGGTGCGCCGCGCAGCCAATCCTCCCCGACGATGTCCAGCCGCTCGTTCGAGACGAACAGGATGTCCGGCTGGACGCCCTCGCGGGTATCGGGGAACTCGACGCCTACGGGTGCGAAGAACAGCTCGCCGTGGCCGGCTTGTTGTAACAACGGCAGGAGCGCCTCCACGAGGTTCATCGCGATCCGCTGGTGCGGCACTCGCGGCGGCGGCGTCACGAACAGCTCTCCGCCGATCGCTTCGTAGCGGTTCCCGTCCTCGGGCATGAGGAGGATATCGTGCCAGGTGATCGTCGTGCTTGGCATACCTTTCACATTATACCTCCAGGCCCTAAGGCGGGCGAGCGGATCGTTGTGCCCTTCGAGCATCGCATCACGGCGTCATCGATAGCTCAACGGCAGGCTCGCGATTGCGATCACGATCATGAGCAGGAGGAGGAGGGTAGGGGAGGCTGGCGGCGGTCGGATTAGCACCTAGGTTGGTTGCAAGTCAAGCCGTGACGTGCATCGCCGATGGCACGCCATGATTGCTGCGTCTGCCACGCCCATGCCGCGCCCACCTCGCCACGGGCCGGCGCCAGGCAGAACGAGCGGCATGGCCAGGCGCGCGTGACTCCCTCATCGGCGGGAGGGGGTGTATCCCCATGTTGCGCCACTCTCTTCTCTCAACCTCGGTCCTCATCCTGACCGTTCCCACCGCGGCTTTCACAGCCGGCGAGCTGCTTGCGCAGCAGGAGGCCCTGCCGACCATCGCCGAGAAGACCGGATCGCTCGAGCGGCGGGACGGGTTCATCCCGGTCTACTACGGCGAAAACGATGGAAAGCTCTACCTCGAGGTCGCTCTGTCGGGCGGGGGGTTCCTCTACAATAGCAATCTGGCTTCCGGCGCCGACTGGATTTTTCAGCGTGGTGCGCCCAACTGGGGGGCCACGGGGGCCCTGGTCCACTTCGAGCGCCATGGCCGAAGGCTGCTGCTGATCCGGGAGAACACGAACTTCACGACACAGATGCGTGAGAATCCGGACCTCAACGCCATCGTGAAGGAAAGCGTTCCCCAGTCCGTGCTGGCCGCGTTCCCAATCGTAGCAGAAGAGAACGGTCGTGTTCTGGTGGACGGCACGGCGTTCTTTCTTCGAGACGTGAGCGACGTGCCCGGGCGTATGGCGCAATACGAGGGGCAAGGTTTCCGGCTCGACCGCGAGCGAAGCATGATCTACTGGTCGGGCTGCAAAGCGTTCACTCGCAACACCGAGATCGAGTCGCTGTTGACTTTCACCTCAGACCGTCCGGGCCGCTGGGCATGGCGGAACCTGCCCGATCACGAGAGCCTCACCGTCCGGCAGCGCCATTCGCTCATCGCGCTGCCGCCCGAGGGCTACCAACCGCGGGCCTTCGACCTGCGCATGGGGCATTTCTTCCGTCGGTCCGCCGATTTGACTGCGCCGTTGGAGGACGGCTACGAGCGGTGGACCCTCGGCGGTTGGCGGCTGGAGAAGAAGGACCCGCAGGCACCGCTCTCCGAACCGGTTCAGCCCATCACCGTCTACATGGAAGCCGCGATACCGGACGAGTTCCGGGATGCCGTTCGCGACGGTATCCTCTACTGGAACCGGGCCTTCCGGGCGGCGGGCTTGGAGAACGCGATCCGGGCAGAGACGCTGCCCCCGGAAGCCGATCCGCTGGACGTTCGCTATCCCATCGTCGTGTACTGGGCGCCAACTCGGTTGGTTGCGATGGGCGGCAGCGTGGACGATCCACGGACCGGCGAAAGCATCAAGGGGTGGGTATTTCTGACCGGTTTTCGCTCGCGCGTCGACCTGAACACCTACTTAGCGATTCGGCCCGCGTTGGCGGAAGCACAACCCGGCGCTCACGAGTTCATGATGGCGCGGATTCGCTCGGTGGTGGCCCACGAGTTGGGGCATGCGCTGGTCGGCCTGTACCACAACGACTTCGTGCCGACCCAGATCGGATTTCCCACCCCGCTGCTCTCCGTCACCGGATCGGGGCGGATCGCCATCGACCTGTCTCCATCGTTTCCCCGTGATCCGTACCCCTACGACGAGTGGATGGTGCGCTACGCGTATACGCAGTTCGACTCCGAGGCCGCCGAGGCCGAAGGGCTGGCGACGATCGTGGACGAGGGCCTTCGGCAGGGATTGAGATTCGTCGCCGATTGGATGACCCGATCCAGTCCACGCGCCGCGGGCCGCCGTCACAGCGACGACGTACTAGAAGATCTGGAACGTGAGTACAGCGTGCGTCGCGTGCTTCTCGATCACTTCGGCGCCGATGTTCTGCGCCCCGGCGAGCCGATGTCGTTGCTGTTCGAGCGGCTGGTCCCACTGTATTTCCACCATCAGTACGCGCTCGCCGCCGTGGGAAGAGCTATCGGCGGCGTCGACTACAGCTATGCACTGGCCGGAGACGGTCAGACGCCGGTGCGGGCCATCGGCGCCGACACGCAGCGTCGAGCGATCTCGCTGCTGCTGGACGCCTTGGCGCCCGAACAGCTGGCCGTTCCCGAGATCGTCGCCGGCCTCACACCGCCGCGGCCGCCGGCGCTGGTGCCATCCGAGCTCGAGTGGGTGCTGAACGAGCCCGACGTGTTCGAGTTCATGACGGGAGAGTCGGCTCCCATCGCGATTCCGCTGTCTGCTGGCGGAATCTTCGATCCGCTGGACTGGGCCCGGACGCTATCACGGCTGGTCGTGCGCGAGCTGTTCGACCGGGAGCGCGCGGCGCGAGTGGCTGGGCTGCACGCGTCGGGGCTGAGCGATCTTACGCTGATCGAGGTGATGGAACGGATCGTTGATGGGACGTGGGGCGTTCGAACTCCGAGCGACCCCGCCCTGGCAGCATTGGGCCGCGTGGCGCGCCGCACTGTGCTCGATGGACTTCTCGAGCTCGCGAAGGATGAGGTCGCCGTGGCGGAGGTGCGCGAGGCGGCTGGTTGGGCATTGGCGCGACTGCACGAGTATCTGGGGAGGCGAAGGCCAAACGGTCCGGCGGAGCAGGCTCACGTCAGCTTGGCGATGCGAGACATCGAACACGTACTCGAGTAACGCCGTCGCGTCCCCAGCTACCGGGCCGTGTACGTCGCTCCGTTCACCGAGCCGCGGCGACAGTCCAGCCGCCCAGTCATGTTGCTGAAGTTGATCGCGCGGTCGTCGCAGAACGCACGACATCTGGCGAGTCCCCACACCCAGAGAGGGACGTGGTGGAACCTGTGGCGACCGTTGAGTGCGCTGCCGCCAAGTCAATCTCAGGCAATATCATAGGCATCTGACGCTCACAGCCGCTGGGCCGCGTTCTGGCACAAGACCTGCCTTTTCAGCGCTTGGCGGATCGGCTTCCGCCCCGGTCTGTGGGAGGAGGAACGAGTGAACTGGCTGAAGGTCAAGCTGTTGGAACCGAAGATCGTCTGCGTGAAGTGTGGGTCGGTGCGGACCGACGGACTTCGCAAGAGCTCGGAGGAGCTGTGCGCGCGCTGCGAGGCGGCGCGCGTCGAGGATTCACCCTACGTTTGGATCGGCCGCGGCCTGGTCCGCCGGAGTGAGGTCGGCTGACACGTTGTGAAGCGCGCTTCGCCGCGGCCTGAAACTACCTCGTATCGAGCCCGGTATTCGCTCAGCGGTCGGTCGACAGCGCCTCGATAGCCCGGCGCGCCGACTCGACGCGGGGCTGCAGAACCGGATCCGCATCCTTCCAGAGCTCGATAAGCTTCGCGTAGTAAGAGATCGCCGTCTGCAGGTCGCCGCGCGCCTCGTATAGCGAACCGAGCCGCGAGTAGACCGGCCCGAGGTGATAGGAGTCGACGCCTACGCGTAGCAGCCATGGCGTATTGGCGTAGCGCTCGAACACCGCGATGACCGAGTCGGGCTCGCTGGCCGCATCGTAGGCCCAGCCGAGCATCGGCAGCGCACAGATCGTGCATGCCATCTCCCGATCCCAGACCCTGAAACCGGCAATCGCCTCATCGGGGCGTCCCTCGGCGAGCGCGATGGCGCCGATCACGGCGTCGAGGAAGGCATTGGGAGCAGCGAGCGTCTCTTGGTCGAGGTTCGTTTCGCGCTGCGAGAGATAGGCGCGCGAACGCTCGGGCTGTCCCGCCCAGGCGTGGATCCAGGCGAGGCTCAAGTAGGGACGGTCCCTCGGATCCAGCGATTCGAGCGGATACTGGTCCAGCGCCATCTCGATCGTCTGCAACCCGCGCTGCGGTTGCTCGCGGAACCAGACGTCGAGCCAGGCGATACCGGTCACGCTCTCCAGGTACTCGGTCGCCAGCCCGCGCTGTTCCTGGACAGCCAACGCATCGCGGAGATGACGTTCGGCGTCCGCGAGTCTACCCTGGGTCCGTGCCAGCGTCGCCAGCCTGCTGCTTGTATTGGCTCGCCACAGCAGGCTCTCGTTCCGGGACTCGCGTAGCCTGCGAATAGCCGACTCGGCTGCGTCGTAATCGCCTCGACTGCTGGTTAGGGCGTACTGTGACGTCTCGATGCTGAAGTGCCCGGGCGTCGCGCGCCGCATTCCGGCCAGCGTACTCTCGGCCGCCTCGTACTTGCCCTGCGCGACCTGCACACCCATCAGGTTTTGGAATGTGACGGCGAAGCTGGAGTCAATTTCGATCGAGCGACGATACAGTTCTTCGGCCTCTGAAAAATTCCGCAGATCACCGTACAGCAGAGCCAACTGGTGCAGCGCGTCGTCGTCGTCCGGGTACAACTCGAGCAGCGTCCGGTAAGCATTGATGGCTGCCTCGCGATCGCGCGTGACCGAAAGGTAGTAGACGCCGATCGTGTTGTAGCGCTCCTTGTCGGGCAGCCGGTCGCGCAACTCATAGGCCTTTGTCGTCGCTTCCGCCGCCCGCGCTCTTTGTTCTCCGCGGTTGCGCAGGGTCGTCCCCAGTTCGGCCCACGCGGCAGCAAACGTCGAGTCGAGCGCCAGCGCTTCCTCGAGCAGTTGGATCCCTCTCGCGTCATCGCCATCGGTGTAGATAGCGCGCTCGGCTTGCGTGAACTTGCGCAGCGCGTCCAACGAACTGGTGGTGACGTCCACCAGCGGTGGGCTGCTGCGAATCGTCTTGAACGATTCACCGATGCGCTCACGCACGCTCTTCGATAGCTCGTCGACGGCGTCGACCAGATCGTCGTCGCCTTTCGCTGTCTCGCGGAAGCCGGCGATGACCTCACCGGTCTCGGCGGCGATGATCTCCGCCGCCACGACGTAGCTGCTACCCAAGGCGCCGACCTCGCCGGCGATCACGACCGGCAGGCCTTCGCGGATGGCGACCTCACGGGCGAGAGCGAGATCGAGGTGCGTGTCGGAATCCCGTTCCATCCGCTCGAGGACGTCGGCCACCCACTCGGGCTCGGCCACGGTGACGATCGGTGACTGGGCCAGGTCGATCCTAAACGCCTCGGTCAGCACCTCGGCCATCAGCGAATCGGAGGTCTTGTTCTCGAACGGGGCCAGGATGATACGCTCGCGCTCTTCGAGCACGCCGGCCGCGACGAGCGAACCGACGGGCCCTATTCCCAACACCCGCATCACCATGAAGCCGGTCGTCGCGACGCCCAGCAAGGCGAACGCGAGCACACCGCCCAGGATGGCTCGGCGCCAGGTCAACCAGCGCCCGGCTGTCGGGACGGCTTCCGAAGGGGGTGATGGAGGTGAGTCGCCTGGCGCCTGCGTTGCCGCGGCTGGCCTTTGCACCTCGATCGCAGCGGGATTGGATGCGCTCTGCGCCAATGCCGTGGCGACGATGATCGGCAGGCCAATGATCAACAGCACGACGGCCCCGGCGAACACCCAATCGGGTAGCCCGATCCGATCGCCG
>JASFMO010000160.1:0-7358 GCA_050117535.1 Gemmatimonadales bacterium
GAATTGGCGCGAACATCGTTGTCTTCACCCTATTCTACGCAGTCCTCCTCGAACCGCTGCCCTACCCATCCGCCGATCGTCTGCTCTACGTAGAGGAAACGGCACCCGCGTGGCAAATCGAACGGATGGGGTTTTCCTATCCTGATTTGGTCGACTTCCAAGAAAGGAACCGCGCATTCTCCCACCTGGCCGGCTTTCGATACGGCCCCCATTCGATCACAGGCCAGGATGAGCCCCAAAGGATCATGGGGTGCGAGGTTTCGGCGGACTTCTTGTCGGCGCTCGCCATCCAACCGTTGCTTGGCAGAGGTTTTCGGCCTGAAGAAGAGAAAGAGGGGGCGGAACGAGTAGCGCTGATCGGTGCCGGCCTATGGCAGAGCCGTTTCGGAGGCGACCCCAGTGTGATCGGAGAGACGATAACCCTCGATGGGGAATCAGTCACGATCGTCGGCGTGCTGCCGTCGTCATTCCGATTTCCTGACGCATCGGATGTCTGGACGCCGTTCAGATTGAGTCGTACGGAGAATCGGGGCAGGAACACCATCGGTGTGATCGGCCGACTGCGACCGGGAACCGGAATCGAGGCCGCTGAGGCCGACATGGTTCGGATAGCCAGGGAGCTGGGAGAGGTGCACTGGGGGAGCACGGACGCTCTCGGAGCTCGTGTGATGCCTCTGAGGAGTTGGCTTCTGGGCGATTGGCGGAATGCCGCTGTTGCATTCTACATCGTCGCCTGCTTGGTGCTGTTGCTGGCTTGTGCAAACGTCGCCAACCTGCTCATGGCCCGGAACACCACGCGCCAACGCGAGATGGCCGTGCGGACCTCTCTGGGAGCGTGGCGACTGCGCATCGTCCGGCAACTCCTCACCGAGGGCATCACGTTGTCCTTCCTGGGCGGTGTCATCGGTGTGGCCATCGGTCTCCTAGGCCGCGACTTCCTCATCAGCTTAGCCCCTGTGGATCTGCCCTCGTATCTCTCCTTCGCGGTCAGGCCAGCCCCGGCCTTGATCATCGCCGGCATCATCGTGGCCAGCGGCATGATCTTCAGCCTCGGCCCGGCGATCGGTGCGGCTCGGACCGATGTGGGTCGTACCCTGCGTGCCGAGAGCCCACGCATCTCGAGCGGCTTGGGCAAGCTCCGATTTCGCTCAGCGCTGGTGGCCTTGCAGCTCGCCATGGCCTTGGCCGTTCTCATAGGCGGCGGCCTGATGTTCAAGAGCTTGTTGAAGCAGATGCGCGTCGATCCGGGATTCGAGCCCACGGGTGTCGTGTCGCTCCAGCTAAGCCTGCCCGAGGCACGCTACCTAGAAGCGGAGCTGCAGCAGGAGTTCTATCGACGGGTGCTGGAGGAGGCGCGATCGCTTCCGGGAATCAGCGATGCTGGCCTCGCAACGGACTTGCCCGTTGGCCGGATCCTGCGTGACGGCAACTTCTATCCCGAAGGCGCCCAGCTCGCCTCTGACAAGGGGCCCATGTATCCGTTCGCTCACGTCTCAACCGGCTACTTCGGCACGCTGGGAATCCCGTTGCTTCGGGGGCGAGATTTCAGCGCGGCGGACGGTGGGGAGGGTGCCCCCCGCGTAGCGATCATCAGCGAGTTGCTTGCCAGACGGCACTGGCCCGATGGGGATCCAATCGGAAAGCGAATGGCGCGCGGCGACGGGCCGCCCTCAACCGAGGACGGGTGGGCCACCGTCGTCGGCGTGGTCGGAAATACGTTCACCGACGGATACGGAGGACCGGCACGACCCGCGGTGTACGAGCCAATCGAGAAGAATTCGGTCTTCAATATCTTCCTCGTCGCGCGTACGAACCTCGCGCCTCGAGCGGCCTTCGCTCAACTGCGATCGGCCATCCACGGAATCGACCCCAATATTCCCATCTCCAGTTCTCGCACCATGAAACGGGCGCTGCTAGAGGCCAATTGGCAGCTTCGGTTCTACACCTGGTTGTTCGCGGCCTTCTCGTTCATCGCGATCCTGCTCGCATCCGCGGGGGTCTACGGCGTCATGTCCTTCGCCGTCGCCAGCCGTTCCAAAGAATTCGCCTTGAGGTTCGCTTTCGGGGCTCAACCCGCTCAAGTGGAGCGCCTAGTCCTGCGCCGGGCGATGGCACTCACCGCCGTCGGGCTCATCCTCGGCCTCTCGGCAGCGCTAGGAGGAGCCCGTCTTCTGACGGGAATGCTGTTCCAAGTGGACTCGACGGATCTCCAAGTGCTCGTGCTGGCGACGCTGGCGATGGCGAGCGTTGCGCTCCTGGCCGGCTACCTGCCGGCCCGCCGCGTCCTCCGGATCGAGCCGACGGCGATACTCGGAGAAGACTAAAGCCAGGATCAGGTAGGGTGGCCGGCGTCGCTGCCGGCTTCGAACGCACCCCAGCACTTGTCACGCACGCTCCACACGTGCTATACGTGAACTGACACCCTACAACCCAAACGGTGAGGCGACGATGAAGAGCATTGGCGCGATGCTATTGGTGTGCGCAGTCCTCTTGCCCCTGACCCCTCGAGATTACGCCATCGCTCAATCGAACAGCGATGACCTCCAGCCCCTCCTGCAAGAGGTCGAAGCGGAAGTCCAGTCCATGGCAAAGCTCACCCAGGTCATGGTGGACAAGATCTTCAGCTTCTCCGAGCTCGGCTTCCAGGAATTCGAGACCTCCCGCTACCTGGTCTCCGTCCTGCGCGATCACGGCTTCCAGGTCGAAGAAGGCGTGTCCGGTATACCCACCGCCTGGGTGGCGCGATGGGGTTCGGGCAAACCGGTCATCGCCTTTGGCAGCGACATCGACGGCATCCCGCGGGCGAACCAGCGACCGGGCGTCGCCTACCACGATCCGCTCGCCGAAGGCGCACCGGGCCACGGCGAGGGCCACAACTCGGGGCAGGCGGTGAACGTAACCGCGGCCATCGCATTGAAGCGCATCATGGAGCGCGAGGGTATCGAGGGGACGTTGATGCTGTGGCCGGGAGTGGCCGAGGAGTTGGTCGCGGCCAAAGCGTTCTTCGTGCGCGACGGGATGTTCGCGGGTATCGATGCCGTACTGTTCACCCACGTGAGCAACAACCTCAGCGTCACCTGGGGGCCGGCCAACGGCACAGGGCTGGTGTCCGTTCTCTTCACGTTCGAGGGACAGGCCGCCCACGGCGCCGGCGCGCCCTGGCGCGGTCGCAGCGCACTGGATGCTGTCGAATTGATGAACGTCGGCTGGAATTACCGGCGCGAACACCTGCGCCCTGATCAGCGGTCGCACTACGTGATTCCGGATGGCGGCGACCAACCCAACGTGGTGCCGTCCAGCGCATCCGTCTGGTACTATTTCCGCGAGATGGACTACCCCGACATCAAGCGCAACTTCGAGATCGGCGTCAACATGGCGAAGGGCGCCGCCTTGATGACGGACACGGAGATGAGCTATCGCATCTTGGGAGCGGCCTGGCCACGGCACTTCAACAAGGTCATCGCGGAGGCGATGTACGAGCACATCAAGACCGTCGGGTTGCCCGACTGGAGCGACGAGGACCAGGCGCTGGCCAAGGCCGTGCAGCGTGTCATGGGCAGCGACGAGGACGGGCTGCGAACGGAGCTGGCCGAGTTCGGCCCACCGCCCGAGCGGCGCCGCAGCGGCGGCTCGGATGACATCGGTGACGTGTCGTGGACCGTTCCCACGGTCACGCTCCGCTTTCCATCCAACGCGCCCGGCCTACCGGGCCACCACTGGTCCAGCGCCGTGGCCATGGCCACGCCCATCGCCCACAAGGGCGCCACGGCGGGCGCCAAGGTCATGGCGATGACGACGCTGGAGATGTTCCTCAGACCGGAGATCCTGGAAGCCGCTTGGGAGTATTTCCGCGAGGAACAGACGAAGGACATGACCTACACGCCCCTGATTTCCGAGGATGACAAGCCGGCCATCGACCTCAACACGGAGATCATGGCGCGCTACCGGGCGGAGCTCAGCCAGTACTACTACGACGAGACGAAGTACGACACGTACCTGGAGCAGCTCGGGGTCAAGTACCCGACACTGGAACCGCCGCCCGAGAAGTGAAGCGGCTGCGGCGGTAGCTTCCGCCTTTGCGCCGAGGCGGTCGCGCCGCCGCCTCGGCTTCGGTTTCTGTCCCACAAGTAACACTGGGCCGGCCGCGTTTGAGAGCGCGGCCAGCCCAACCCTCGAGCCCGAAAGTCAGCCGAGCTCAGAGCTTAGGGTGCGTCGGATAGTTACTGCTTGAACCAGCGGTAGATCGCCAGCAAGATGATCGCGCCGCCCACGGCCGTCGCGACGCTGCCGAAGTTGAGACCTGACACCGACCCGAAGCCGATGACCGAGCCGACCCAGCCGCCGACGACCGCGCCCGCGATGCCGATCAGGATCGTGACGATGATCCCGCCGGGGTCCTTGCCGGGCATGATCCACTTCGCCAGGGCCCCGGCGATCAGCCCCAGCAGGATCCACGAGATGATTCCCATGCTACCTCCCCGTCAGGTTTCGAGACGATCCCACACAACCGCCCTCCCCAAATGATTACGGTCCTTGAAACCTGCGTGTTTCGCCGTGCGCCAGCAACCAGAGGTCGCGTTCGGGCAACCCCGCCTCGCGCCAGGCCCCCTGCGTCCGGGCCGGCGGTTCATCCATCGCTTCGTCGGTCAGCTTGAACGTACCGAAGTGGATCGGCACCAGCGCCCGGCGGACCGGAGCGACCTCACCGCCGTGACCGTTCACCGCGCGGCGCCCCTCCGCAGAGTCCGCCACAACACCGTTCGCCTCGCGGAAGGCCCGCACGGCTTCCTCGGGGTTCATGTGCGCGGGGCGCATGAACCAGGCCGGCTCGTAGGCGCCCACCGGCATCAACGCGACGTCGAACGGGCCGAACCGCTCGCCGATCGTAGCGAACTCGGGATGGTACCCGGTGTCACCAGCGAAAAGTACTCGCCGCCGGTCATCCGCCAGGGCCCAGCCGCACCACAGCGTTGCGTTCCGATCGCGCAACCCGCGACCGCTGAAGTGCTGCGCCGGTACGCAGGCGATGCGAAGGCCCGCGGCTTTTGTCTCCCCCCACCAATCGCGTTCCTCGACCCGCGCCGCACCGCGAGCCCGGACGAACCCGGCCAACCCCAGCGGCACCAGCCATACCGCGGCGGGAAAGGCATCGGCGAGCCTCTCTACGGTGCGCGCATCGAGGTGGTCGTAGTGATTGTGCGACTGCACGACCACATCGATCGGCGGCAGCTCCTCGAACCGCACTCCCGGCGGCACCCATCGTTTGGGACCCGCGAAGGCGAGCGGCGAGGCGCGCTCCGACCACATCGGATCGGTGAGCACGTTGACTTCACCGATCTGTAGCAGGGTCGTCGAATGACCAACCCAGGTGACCGTCAGCTCACCAGGCCGTGCTCGGGGCGTTTCGAAGCCCGGAGCCTTTCGCGGAAAGACCGACGGATCGGGATCGCGCGGCAGCTTAGTCAACGGCCGCTCGACCAGCACCCAGCGCAAGAAACCGCCGAAGCGCGCCGATCGATTCGTCAACCATGGATTCCGGAATCCGCCGTCCGGCCGATGGTGCGAACCGCCGGACGCCAGCGTGACTCTGGCTTCGCCGGCGGCCGCCCGCGATTCGGTGACTTCCATCCTCCGCTCGATGAACCCGACTACCGGACCCGGATGGGCACGGTGTACCGGGTCGTGTCCCAAATCAGCTGTAGACTCGCGCCTTCAGCCGCCGGCTCGATCGCGATCGTGAACCGCTCGACGGGCGTCGTCAGACTCTCCTCGGCCAACTCGACACGGGCAAGGTCCCGAGCCTGATCGTAGGCCGTTCCCCACTGGCCCGTCTGCCGGTTGATGATCAGGTGAGCCGATTCCGCCGTGAATTGACTGAACAGCGTGTACGTCCCTGCCGGAACCCGGACGTCGCCGATGTCGAGGTCGCGGTCGGTCGAGAACTCGGTCGCCGCGTTGGCGCCGGTCCGCCAGACCTCACCGAACGGGACCAGCCCGCCCCAGATGTCACGGCCCCGCATGGCCGGGCGGCTGTAGACGACCCGCAGGTTGGCGCCGCCGATGGTCGTTTCCACCGTTGCTTGCGGCGACGCCACGCCCAGGCCTTCGCCCCGCGCATCACGCGCTGCGAAGTCGGCCGCCAGCGTCTGGAAGTCCAGCCCCGCAGCGGGCTCGCCCACCAGCTTCAGGGTCGTCCGCTCGCCCGATCGGCCCAACACGTAGCCGCTGGCGTCGACCTTGGCCACGATCGGGTTGCCAAAGAAATCGATGCTGACCGAGTCCGGTCCCATCTGAACGATGGCGTTCTCCTGCACGCGTCCCCGACCCGCCGACAGGAAGGCGACCGGGTAGCGATCGGCACCGCTGGCCCGTGCCTGCATCACGGCCTGCTCGAAGACCGCGAACGCCTGAGGGTTCTTGCCTACCGTCGGGATGACGCTGGCGGGAACAGCCATCTTCGACGTGCCCGGATTCTGTCCGCCGACCAATTCGATGGTGGCGCTGTCACCCTCGACGGTGACCGTCATCTCGGCCGGCGGTGGACCATCCGGATTCTCCGGAGGCGTCGTCCACCGGACGTGCATACGCTCGACCGTGCCGTCGTCGGCCAGGGTCGCCTCGTAGTGGGCCACTCGAGTCACGGGCGACCGGACCAGCACGTCGCCCTCGAAGCCCGTCGGCGTGCGCGCGAACACCTCGACCGACATCGTGTCGGCACCCAGCCGTTCAATGAACGCACGCGCATCCGAGTCGGCCCCCGGCTCCGCGCCGCAGCCGAGCGTCAGGACACTGAGGCCCGTAATCACCAGACCTTCCAACGCTCGGCCGGAGAACGCCGCGCCCACGAAGTTGGACCCTCTCAACATGATACCCCCTTACCAGTCAAAGACTCGGGTTGACTCGACCTCCGAGCGATTCGAGAAGGCGTCAATGTTTTACGGGGCGCCCCAGTTGGCGCAAGTGTGAGGCGAAAGTCATTCCGACATCGCCGGATAGGGCGACCGCTCTACAGTGTGGATGGACCGCCATATGTTTACCGCCCGCCCACCGACGGCCAAAACACATAAGCCATTGATAATAAATGATTTGTGCTCCTAACTCTGATCCGACCGCCAGCGCACACGCCTTGCGACCGACTTGAACAGTAGTCGCTTGTAAATCGGGATTATAGAGCGTTTCATGTGCGGATTCGGGCGTGCGATCCTGCCAGTCGTCACGCCCGCGCCGGCGGTGGATCCTCCCGCTACCACCGCCGGATCCCAGTTGAAAGACGCGAGCTTGATTAGCTCTTAACTCCCCCACCCTTGCCACGGAGGTTGCAACATGAAAAGGGGACTCACGCGGGCGCCGCTGTTCCT
>JASFMO010000161.1:0-7333 GCA_050117535.1 Gemmatimonadales bacterium
AGCCTCTAGAACTTCCAGCCGAACTTGAGTTCCGTGCCGAAGTCGTTCTTCCGAGCGTTGGCGGGTGGCCGGCTGTCGAACTTGTCGAACACATCGATTCCGACCGTGAAGTCCTTCAGGATCTCATATGAGATGTAGAACTTGAAGTCGATGCGGATCCGGCCCCATTCGGTGATTCCGGTATAGCTGATCAGCGATGAGCTGAGGTCGAGCTTGGGAGAGTCGAGCCGGAAATGCTTGTACTGCAAGCCTAACAATACCTCTACGTTATTGACTGATCCTTCCTCACCCGCGTACCGTTCGTTCTTTACCGTGGGACCACCCAGCGCATTGAGAAGGGTGTGGTTGGTCTGCTTGAAGAACAGTCCGGCGCCAGCCCCTGCCAACACGCGGAGGTCGAGGCTCTGAGCTTGGTTCTGCTCGAGTGAAAGACTGCCAAAGCCGGACCATCTGTTCTTGAGGAAGCGTTGTCCGAGTAGACCGAGCGAGCTTCGCCGTGTGCTTGCCGCTTCCTCCTGTTTCTGAAAGTAAGCACTGAAGGTTAGCTGGTTGAGCCAGCGGCGAGTGCGGTAGTTCACCTCACCGCCCAGGCTGAGCGTAACGTTCTTGTTGGATTGCTCGTAGTTGAACCCGAAATCGATGTGGCCCTTGAATCGGTCCCACAGAGAAACCTTGATGGGGTCGATGCGGACGATCCGGGCTATGACCAGGCTGTCACGCACCACGTCATCACCGACGACGACGTAGCCGCTATCCGCGGGCATGAGCCTGCCAAAGTACCTCAAGCCTGCTTGGGTCTCGACCTGGTGGTATTGCTGGCTGGTAATCTGAACGATCTTCTCCCATTGGATCGACAGGGTCCCCATGTCGTCGGTCGAATACTCCAGACGGCCCAGCGACAGCTGTTTGATCTCGCCGGTGACGTGGTCACCGTTGACAAGGATCACGACGTCGGTCTTCTGGGCCGCCAGCGGGGCGGGGGTCAGTGGTGAAGCCGCAAACGAGAGCATGACGATCGCGCCGACGCCAAGTCGACGGCTCGCCATACCTCTGCCAAACCGAGGATTGCAGACTCTCACTGCGCTAGGAAGCACATGCCAAAATTCGTATTCGCCCGTCAGGTCTGTCTTCGTACGCCAGGTCAACCTGGGCCGCGGTGAATCTCGTACGACCCGACGCCGCAGGCAACTGGGATACCGGCTGCGTCGGCGCGCCGCCTCAGCCCACCGCCTGCCGACGCTGCTGATGCTCCTCGACCCGACTGTAGGCGACGTAGTACTTGAAGATGTTGTTGACGTAGCGCACGGTTTCGCGCCCGATCCGCCTGGCGGCGATCAACTCCACATTCCGGAACCAGACATTGGGATCCAGACCCTCATCCGCCGCCTCACGCCGCAGGCGCGCGACCCGCGCCGGGCCCGCGTTGTAGGCGGCCAGCGACAGTAGCTGCTGGTTCAGGCTGTCGATGGCCTCGTCGCTGAAATAGCGGTCGCGCAGAAAGGCGAGGTACTTGGCACCGGCGTGGATATTGTTTTCCAAGTCCTCGATGTTGGGGATGCCCACGTTGGGGTCGGCGGCCGTGCTCGGCAACAACTGCATGACGCCCACCGCGCCGGCTGGGCTCCGGAGGTCCTGATTCAGCCTCGATTCCTGGTAGCCCTGCGCGGCTAGCAACAGCCAGTCGAGGTCATATCGCTCGCCGTACTCGCGAAAGTAGCTCGCCATCTGTCGGAGCTTTTCCACCTCCAGGTACGTGACCGCGCTCTCGACCCACCGTGTGTTGCGCAGATATCGTTGGAAGAGGACGTTCCCGAACAGCGTTCCCCGCTTGTGCCCGCGCACGAACTCGTTGACGAGCCGCCGAAACTGCGGGGTCTCTTTTCGTAACGCCCAGGCGATCGAGTCACCGGTGCTCACCGCGACATTCGAGTGGACCGTGATATCCGGGTAGATCTGTGCCCAGAAGTTGGCCTTGTGGCTGTCGACGACGGTCATCGGTATCAGTCCAGCGTTGACCATCTCCAACAGATCTTCATCCTCTAGGAAGTCGCTCTCGAGGCGTATCACGACCTCAGGCTGTCCAGCCTCTTCGAAAACCCCGTTCAGACGGACGAGACTCTCGTAGTAGCTGCTCGACGCCCGCGTGTGCACCTCTCGGCCGGCGAGGTCGTCGATGCTGGTGATCGAATCGGCCGCGGGACCCGTGACGACGACCTGGCTCACGTCGGTCAGCATCGGTTCGGAAAAGTTCACCAACTCTCGACGCGCCGGCGTGATCGTCAGGTTGGCGACCGCAAGGTCACCTCGCCCTTGAGCGAGCGCGGTAAGGAGCTCGTCCCGGCGGACCGGGACGACCACAACCTCCACCCTGAGATGGCGCCGCTCGAGCTTCCGGTTGACGAACTGCTCGAATTCCATCAGCGCTTCGTAGGACAATCCACGCGGTTGGCCTTGATCGAAAAAGAACTGGGTCTTGTTGTAGGTCACCAGGGCACGGATCAGCCGCCGCTCGATCATCGCGTCGAGATCGCCCGTCCAGACCGGCCACTCCGGCAGCACCTCGTCGGGTACCGTCAGCTCCTCAGACGGTACGTCCGAAGCGAAATCGGCAACGGTCGGCGCGCTTTCCCCGTCGTCATCTCGCTCCCGGTCGGCGGTCGAACAGCCGACCAGCAGAGCAGCGACGATGAGCCACGCTGCTCCGCAGCGATAAGAGCACAGGTTCGATTCTGAGCCGCGTTCCGCCGGACCCAAGAGGGTGATGTTTCCCCATGACGTCTTCACCGACAGGCCCTCCGCCGCTGTAGACTAAGGCTCGAACGGGAAGACCCTCAGCCAGTCGTCTCTGATCGAGATCACCGTCCAATCTCGGTCTCTAGCTTCGTCCAGTGCGTTGTCCAGGCGCCCGATGGACGAGTCGCGGTCGTAAGCCCACTCCCGCTCGCCATCGTCGTGATGGACCAGCGCCATCAGCCTCGGTCCATCACCGCCAGCGGTGTACTGCAACATCGCCAGATCGCCATCCGAGTTGCCGAAGGCCGCGATCGGCCGTCGACCAATGAATTGGTTGATGCCCACCGGTTTGCCTTCCTTGTCGTCGATGAACTCGATATCCGGCTCCTTGATCAGGACCGCCCCGTCGTCTCGCAATTCGAAGCGGGTCACGCCAACGCTGCCCACAACTTGCTCCGGCGGAATGCCGTACACCTGCTCGGTGAAGACACGCATGAAGTCGATGCCCCCGCCTGAAACGATGAACGTCTTGAACTCGTTGGCTCGCAGGTAGTCGAGCAGCTCGAGCATCGGCTGGTAGGCCATCTGCGTAAAGGGTTGATCGAAGCGCGGGTGGCGGGCGGCTGCCAGCCAGTCCGCCACCCCGTCGCCGAACTCGTCGACCGTCATGCCGGCGTGTGTGGCCATCACGATTTGCACGATGTCGTGCTTCGAAAATCGGCCCAACGCTTCCCGGTCGTCCTCGAGGATCGCCTTGAACGGCTGTTCCTCGCGCCACTCGGGATGCTCGGCCGCCATGGCTCGCACGCGGTCGAGGGCGAATAGCAGCTGGAAGTAGAGCGGCTGCTCGGCCCAAAGCGTGCCATCGTTGTCGAAGACGGCTATGCGTTGGCTCGCCTCGACGTAACCGCCCCCGTTCCGGTCGGTGACCGCAGCCACGAACTGCGTGATGGCCTGCTTCGTGGGCCCGTCATTCCAAGCTGGAAGCGGGTCCTCGCTTGCGCTCCTGAGCGGCTGCTCGGATACGCTGCAGGCTGCAAGGAAGCCGAAGCCAACTATGAGAAGGGATGTGCGAGACATGCGATCAGTCCTTTCCAGACTCCCGGTCAGCCGCTTGGCGTTGACAGGGGCCACTGAGCGGGGACCATCGATGAAGTGCTCCGGTAATGACTAGCGGGCCGCTTCGCCGGCGGCAACCCGAAAGCAAACGGGGCTCAATACATCGGCCCCGTCTGCCGTCGGTCTCTGTTGTCGATCGCTACTCCGTCGGCGGAACCAGCATCTCCATTACTTGGTCGAGGCTGAAGCTCGCCGCTTTCTGGCGTGGCGGAAACTCCCGGAACGTCGCCAGGAAGTTGCCCACATAGGTCTGTGCCGGAACCAGCAAATAGGCGCGGTCGAGCACCCAATCGAAGTAAGTGTTCGACGTGATCGGCGCTCGCTCGTACGGATCGCGGCGCAGGTTGAGGATCAGCGGGACCCGGAGCGGTACGAACGGCTCCATCCAGACCCGGAAGGTCCCCGGCGCCTTCTGTTCCATGAAGATCAGCTTCCAGTCGGCGTAGCGCAGCGCCGTGAGATCCCCATCGTCGGAGAAGTAAAAGATCTCCTTGCGCGGGCTCTCGTCGGCGTCACCCGTCAGCAGCGGCAGGATGTTGTACCCGTCGAGGTGGATCTTGTAGTCCCGGCCGAGGGCGCGCGAGCGCCACCCATCCAGCAGGTCTTCCTTGACGTCGTCCTTTCCGGCGGCGGCGGCGAAGGTTGGGAACCAGTCCATGTGGTGGACGATCTCGTTCGAGACCGAGCCAGCCTCGATATTACCGGGCCAACGGACCATGGCCGGGACGCGCCAGCCGCCCTCCCAGTTGGTGTTCTTTTCGCCGCGGAACGGCGTGGCGGCGGCATCGGGCCACGTGTTGTAGTGCGGGCCGTTGTCCGTGCTGTAGAAGACGATCGTGTTGTCGGCGATGCCCAGCTCGTCGAGCAGATCGAGGAACTTCCCGATGTGCATGTCGTGCTCGACCATACCGTCGGCGTACTCGTCCTGGCCCGAGATGCCGCGCAGCTCTTCCTTCACGTGCGTACGGAAGTGCATCCGCGTGCCGCTCCACCAGACGAAGAACGGCGTGCCCTGGGCATGGGCGTCACGGATGAAGCGGATGGCCGCGTCCACGGTTTCATCGTCCACCGTTTCCATTCGCTTCTTGGTGAGGGGTCCCGTGTCCTCGATGCGACCGTCGGCCCAGCTGTGGATCACGCCCCGCGGCCCGAACGCCTCGCGGAAGGTGCGACCGTCCTGCAACCTCATGTCGCTCGGGTAGTCCTCGTTCTCCGGCTCCTCTTCCGCGTTCAGGTGGTAGAGGTTACCGAAGAACTCATCGAACCCGTGGTTGGTCGGCAGGAACTCGTCGCGGTCGCCGAGGTGGTTCTTGCCGAACTGACCCGTGGCGTAGCCCAATTCCTTCATGACCACCGCGATCGTCGGATCCTCCTCGCGAAGGCCCAGGTCGGCGCCGGGTAGCCCCACCTTGCTGAGGCCGGTGCGGAACACGCTCTGGCCGGTGATGAACGAGGATCGCCCTGCCGTGCAGCTCTGTTCACCGTAGTAGTCGGTGAAGATCATTCCCTCGTTGGCGATCCGATCGATGTTGGGTGTGCGGTAGCCCATCATGCCCATGGTATAGGCGCTGATGTTGGACTGGCCGATGTCGTCACCCCAGACGACAAGGATATTGGGCCGGTCCTGGGCGCTAGACGGGCCGGGCAGCGCCAAGAACGCCAGGAACGCCGCCGCTACTGGCCACATCTTCGTCAGTGGTTGCATCTACTGAAGCCTCCATGTTCGAGTGACAATCCAGAGAATCGGCGAGCACGTCCGTCCGGGGCAACGGAGCTCCGGACCGGAGCCAACCTGAGGATTCCACGTCCATTAATTGTCATGAAAATAGCATAAACAAAGAATACCTCAAGACCCGTCCGTACCCCCACCTGCCCCGCTCTTGTCTGCACAGGACTCTCCAGCCTAGGGTAACTGAGATACCGAACCCAACCGACGAGGAGAAGAGGAAATGAACAAAAAGACCCTGCTTCTTATCGCATTCGTGTCTGCCGGGGCCTTCGCGGCGGGAGCAGGAGCGCGAAGTCGGGTCGAACCGGCCTCGGCCGCCTCGATCCAGCCGTCGAGGCTCGCCGTAGTCTGGACCAGTGGCGACCGGGACGTGGCGCTCAAGATGGTCTTCATGTATACGCTGAACGCGAAGCGACGCGGCTGGTTCGACGAGGTTCAGCTGATCGTTTGGGGCCCATCCTCGAAGCTGCTTTCAGTCGATGAGGAGCTGCAGAGTGAGGTCGCGCAGATGAAGGCCGCCGGGGTCGAGTTGACCGCATGCAAGGCGTGCGCCGACAGCTACGGCGTGTCGGAGACGCTCACCGGACTGGGCGTTGACGTGAAGTACATGGGTCAGCCGTTGACGGAGATGCTGAAGGGCGATTGGGTCGTCACAACGTTCTGAGCTCGAACCCGAGACGGCCCGACAACTTCTTTGTTGCAAACTGGGTCCGAGGCGCGTCGAGATGCCGCTCGAGGGCGAGCACTGGGCCAGCCTAGAGTATCGGTGCGCTGAGCCGCGCCAGACGAACCGCCAGCTTGAACCAGAACGGACGATCGTCGTAATCGGCCGTCGACATCTCTCGCGCGCGGGCGAAGTCCGCCTCGAACATCGCTTTCACCTGCGCGGCGAAGTCGGGATCCGTCAGGAAGGCCGTGATCTCGAAGTTCAGGCGGAACGAGCGGTTGTCGAAGTTGGCGGTACCGATGGCCGCCACGGCATCGTCGACCAGCATCGACTTCCCGTGCATGAAGCCCTCGGTGTAGCGATAGATCTTGACCCCGGTCCGCGAGGCTTCGTCGAAGTACGAGAAGGCGGCCAGATAGACCAGCAGGTGATCCGGCTTGTCGGGAATCAGGATGCGGACGTCGACCCCGCGCAGACCGGCCAACTGGAGCGCCGCGATCACGGACTCGTCGGGCACGAAGTAGGGGCTGGCTATCCAAATTCGGCGGGTCGCCGAGTTGATGGCGTGGACGAACATCAGCCCGGCGGTCTCGAGCGGATCGGCAGGCCCGGTGGGCACGACCAGCACGTTGATATCGCCGTCATCCGCGGGCCGAGGCCGCCAACTGACCTCCGGAACCCCATCGGTCGCCCAATGCCAGTCTTCGACGAACGACAGTTGAACGGCCATGACGGCGGGACCTACGATCTTGACGTGGGTATCGCGCCAGGCGCCGATCTGCGGGTCTTTCCCGAGATACTCGTCCCCGACGTTGTGGCCGCCGACCCACGCTGCTTCTCCGTCCACCACGACGATCTTGCGGTGGTTGCGGAAATTGATCTGGAAACGATTCCGCGGGCCCTTGCGGGTGTGGAAGTCGTAGAGCTGGACCCCGGCGGCCCGCAGTTCCTGTTGGTAACTCGCCGACAGCTTGTGACTGCCCACCTCGTCGTAGAGGAAGTAGACGCGCACGCCTTCTTGGGCTTTGGCGATCAACCGGGACTGAAGCTCTCGCCCCAACCCGTCGTCGTGAACGATATAGAAT